>NZ_LIRE01000083.1 GCF_001402795.1 Pseudanabaena sp. 'Roaring Creek' | reverse complement strand
CATGTTATGGAAAGTGACTGCTTGGTTGTAGCTGAATCAAAGCTTACAAATGGTGAAATTTCGGTGCGCGAGTTTGTGAGAATCGTTGCAAAGTCTGACTTTTATCGCGATCGCTACTTCTCCTCCTGTGCTCCTTATCGCTTTGTAGAATTGAACTTTTTACATTTGCTCGGACGCGCACCTCAAGATCAACGCGAAGTTTCTGAGCATATTGTCCGTTGTGTCGCGGAAGGCTATGACGCAGAGATTGATTCTTACATTGATAGTAATGAGTATCAAGCTGCCTTTGGTGAAAATACTGTTCCTTCCTATCGCGGAAAAAATAGTGCCGCCAACTCTAAACAGGTTGGTTATAACCATATGTTTGCGCTCGATCGTGGTGCTGCACAGGTTGACAGTGCCGTAAAAGCTTCACAACTCGTATTTGCTGTTGCAACTAACAGCGCTACTAAGATTAATCCATCCACAGCAACTGTAATTGGTTCTGGTACTGAAAAGCGTTTCAAGATTGTGGTCTCTGGTTCCAATTTTGAGAACAAGCCCTCTGCAACTACAACTGAGTATGTTGTTTCGGCTAATAGAATGACTTCTCAAATTCAATCGATCAGTCGCGCTTCTGGCAAAATTCTCAGCATTAAAGCTGTGTAATTTATGGTCTCACGATGATTTTAAGTTGATTTTACTTGATTTAACTCTTGATTTAACTTTGGAGATAACTATTATGACAATTGATACTGTCATTCGTGCAGTTTACAAGCAAGTTTTGGGCAATCCCCATGTGATGGAAAGCGAACGCTTGGTTGTAGCTGAATCAAAGCTTACAAATGGTGAAATTTCGGTGCGCGAGTTTGTGAGAATCGTTGCAAAGTCTGACTTTTATCGCGATCGCTACTTCTCCTCCTGTGCTCCTTATCGCTTTGTAGAATTGAACTTTTTACATTTGCTTGGACGCGCACCTCAAGATCAACGTGAAGTCTCTGAGCATATCGTCCGTTGTGTCGCGGAAGGCTACGACGCGGAGATCGATTCTTACATCGACAGTGATGAGTATCAAGCTGCCTTTGGTGAAAATACTGTTCCTTCCTATCGTGGTAAGGATAGTGCTGCGAACACCAAGCAGATTGGTTACAATCGTATGTTTGCACTCGATCGAGGTGCTGCACAGGTTGATAGTGCTATTCAAGCTTCACAACTCGTATTTGCCGTTGCAACTAATAGTGCCAATACAATCAAGGCCTCTACCGCAACTGTAATCGGTTCTGGTACTGAAAAGCGTTTCAAAATCTTGGTTTCTGGTTCCAAATTTGATACCAAACGCCGTATCAGCACATCCGAATACATTGTTTCCGCAAGCAAGATGACTCCTCAAATCCAACGGATTAATCGCACTTCTGGCAAAATCGTCAGCATTACCGAAGTAATCTAGTTTTTGCCTCAGGTTTTCAAAGCTAAAAATGGCTAAGCCATTTTTAGCTTTGAATAGATAGGGGAGCAGACTAACAACCAATCAAAGCAATAATCAAGTCTACGTATTCATGGATATTCAGGAGTTTGTTGAGCAATCAATTGGGAATTGGCGATCGCAACGTAGCGCTCATCACCTAGCTTTTAGTCATTTTGAAGCCGTGTTATCTGATATTGAGATCGCTCGGATTGCATCCGACCATCCAGATGTAATCGCTCTTTGTCAAGCATATAATATCGATCCCCTACAGGCTGTTTCTCCCTTTCGGATGAGTTGGGAAGGGCAGTCAGACTGGGAAGACAGCGAAGCTATCAAAGGCACTTGTTTGCTTGTGCCTATTCCCGATCCTGAAGATTTTCATCAAGGTAGTCTCCTCCGTGATCGCGGATATGCAGAGGAAATGGCAGCGATCGGAAAGTATCACTTCACTGATGACGAGACCTTTGTATTAACAACTCCCTACGAACGCGCTTCTGCTGAAGAAAAAATTTGGTTCATTAACCCTAATGTTCGGTGTCGCGTATCTTTGATCAAAACTAGCGCTGGATCTGGTGTGGTTACAGCTTCTTTCGCCTCTGAGATTCGTCAAACAGCTAAAGATCGATCTAATGGATAAAACTGAAGTTAGTGATTTAATTACCCTCGCGCAATGGATGTCAGGAGACTTTAGCAACTATAAGCAAGCCTCGGCAAGCCCAAAGGATTACGCTCATATTCACGTATTCTTTCGCCCATTACCCTTTGATTTTTTTTCAGGAATTGGGCTCTATTCCGAACAAGTCTATGACTACGATCTTTGGACTCCCTATCGTCAGGGGGTACATCGTTTAGTGGATCGAGGCGATCGCATTTATATCGAAAACTTCAGCCTCAAAAATGCCATGTTCTTTGCTGGCGGGGGGCGTGATCTCAGTATCCTCAAAACCATTACCCCCGATGCGATCAAACGCCGTTATAACTGCTCAATGGTTTTTAAACGTAATGGTTCTATGTTTACGGGTTCAGTTGAAGGCAATGAATGTTTCATTGAAAAAAATGGTCGTCATACCTATCTAGATAGCTATGTTGAAGTTACTGAAACAACTTGGCTGAGCCTCGATAAGGGGATGGACATTAATACTCATCAACAAGTCTGGGGTTCTATGACAGGACCTCTAAAATTTGAAAAAAGAGAAAGTTTTGCCCATGAAGTGCCAAATATCTCCAACAATATCTCCTGAATATTCTAAAACAAGCTCAGTCTATTTAGATATTAATGAAACTAAGCTTGAAACCAGAATGCTGCCCCCAGAAGCTCAGAAGAAAATGCAGTCATGGATTCGTAGCCGACATCTTATATGTTCTGGTAATTTCTTTGTCTTTGAGACTTTGGATTATAGTGCCGTAGAAAGATTTTCAGATTGCGTGATTGCTTTAGGCGGAACCGTTATTAATGTTGATGCGGCTGATAAAGTTTGGATTGGCGATCATCGTCAAGTTGTGTTATATCGATCAAAAGCAAGCCTGCATACGCCACACCATCAACTTAATCAATATTGGATTAAATATGGTAACTTCCGCACAAGATTTGATGAGCAAGTCTAGTTAACAATCTGTTTTTGCGGCTTGAAACTTATCTAATGTAATATTTTACATAGGGTTCGGCTACTTTCATTGTTGAAATGTTTAAGCTAAAATATTAGACTTGAATCAGACGATAGAGTATTTCCCTAAAATCATTTAAGAACTTCCTTAAAACTGATATTACGTTGAATGAATATCGCCCTCACCCCACAGCCACCTCTCCAATTATAACAATTTCCAGAAGTGTGGCTACACTTTTGGAAATTGAAAAGCAAACCCAGTAAGGGTTTTAAAATCACAAAATGGCTACGCCATTTTGTGATTTGGTATTAAGGGATAGGTAAAGCAAGACTAATTCCTTTCTCCCCTTTTAGGAGACGGGCTGAGAGTGTGGCCTCATAAGCTTCCACGTAACATCAGTTAAAAATCTTAATTAAAAATCACTTAAAGTATTAAAAAACTATGTTTGACGTTCCAGAACTAAAATCTCTTGAGTTAGCAACTCCTGAACAACTTACAGAAATGATTGCGGACTTAGAGTGCTATCGCGAGAGAATTGTCAGTGAAACTCTGGCAATGGCTCAAAAAGCAAAAATCATGAAATCTCAAGCTCTAGCGAACTTAGAACCAAATCTAGCTAAGATCGATGCAACTCTTGAGTCTTTACGGCAGCAAAAATTAAATGCAGATTGATAAAGCTCAACAAACTAAATGTCTCCAAATATCTACAAAATGAAAAACTCTATTCTTGAAATTCAAGCAGTAAACGATCTTCTGGTCGAAAGGGTAAAAGATCAAATTTCTTTTGGCACTTTTGATGATAGTGATTCCCAAATTTTAGAACAATTAGTAGAAGGATTGGGAGATCCGCGTGGGCTGGTTAGACTGAGGTTCGCTGAGACTTTGGGAGAAATTGGCGAGGCAGCAACTCCATTTTTAATAAAATCTTTGGCTAATCATGAGAATGTGGTTGTGCGTCGTGCTGCTGCCAAAACGCTAACAATTATTGGCGATCCGAGCGCTGTACCAACTTTACTAAATTCCTTTCTCAACGATCCCGATACCGTAGTCAGAAGTTCCTCGGCAGGGGCTTTAGCCAAAACGGGTGAAGCCTCGGTGCCAGCTTTGTTGGAAATCTTAGGAGATGACAATAAATCACAAGATATCAAAGGTCATGCAGCTTGGGCTTTAGCCTTTATTGGGTCTGAAGGGGCTGATTATTTGTATAAAGCTTTAGATTCTGCTTCCCTAGATGTTCGCTGTGCTGTAATTGGCGCGATCGGTCACGTTGCTCAGGAGCAGTCCGATGAAAAATCTTGCAATCTTTTAGTCTCAGCACTCACCGATCCAGAAGCAATTATTCGTGCGGAAGCTGCCACAGCACTGGCTCAGGTAAATTATCCGCCTGCGGTCTCGCATCTAATTTTGGCTCTGCAAGATGTGGATTTGGATGTCCGT
The DNA here is from genome assembly GCF_001402795.1 of Pseudanabaena sp. 'Roaring Creek'. GTDB lineage: Bacteria > Cyanobacteriota > Cyanobacteriia > Pseudanabaenales > Pseudanabaenaceae > Pseudanabaena. The sequence goes on along the minus strand of NZ_LIRE01000083.1, from coordinate 4,222 downwards.
AAAGCCGCTATTAATTCGCTAGGTAAGATGGGCAATCCGATCGCTTTGGAATCTTTACAAAATTTGCTTGATGATGAGCAGCATGTGATTCAAGTATTGTCAAAATTAGCGATCGCCCAAATTCACCGCCAAGCAGAAAGCGATTAAGTCAAAACCAATAGTTAAAACCTAAATCCAGACATCGTTACGCCAACTTAGCTATTGTTGCGGGGTCTGGATTTGGTAGTCTTAAAAAAGAAAGGATTTAGATGGTAAGGATGGGCGGCGCTTTGCACCGCCCATCCTTACCTATTTAGCACTACTAGATATCTTTTAGTTCCACTTTAAAAATCATATCAATGGATTTGGAGGCGATCGTTGTCTCCCATGCAATTCCCTTTAAAAAAGTTTCTCCTACTAATGTCTCCACCACATCCACGCCCCAATCGCCAGTCTGCAAAGCATCGAGCGAACTACTAGTAGGAGGTGTTGTTTTAACTCCGCCTAATACTAAAATTTCAGGTAAAGATTTAGGATCTATACCTTGACTGATACGTTTATTTGCTAGAGCCTCAGCACAAAACTCACCTATTTGCTTAGGGGAAAACCGATCGCGATCAAATAGAATTTCCACAGTCCAATGGGGATGATTAACGAGTCTAGTCTGACAAGATGGGCGATCGCCTAATCCAATCCGAAATACTTCCGCAAATTCTTCTCGGCTGAGCGTTGGGATTATCTCAGCAGAAATATCAAAATTATGAGAAAGAAGCATTCTCGATAGCGATAAATTGTTCATAATTATTGGGGCTTATCTATTAAAACCAGCAGTCATCTCACCTCTAGATAAGGCACTGATAGCTGATTCTTTGACATAGGAGTCTGTTTCTTCTTTGTCAATAATCAGGCGCAATGCATCCATCCCTCGACTGCTACCAATTGAGGCGATCGCATTTACCAGAGAAATTGCCAAAGCAGGATTATCGGTTGCCTGTAAAGCTTCAATTAAAATATCTAGAACAGGTTCACCAATTTCTCCCATTGCCATGACTGCGGCAATATTCACGACGGGATTCATATCTTGTAAAGCTGCCTTTAAACCTGCTACTCCTTCATCTGAGAGCGGCTCATCGGGATGACAAATGACCACCTGTGCGATCGCTTTGGTTGCACTACCTCGTACTGTCACATTTTCGCTATGAAGCATCGCCTGAACTAAAGGAGGTATAGTTTCGTGACCTATCTCACCTAAAGTTTTGACGGCAGCTCGCCGATAATTAGTATCCTCATCATCAAGAATACTCATCAATCTAGTAATTACTTCAGCATCATAATTAGCGGCAATTTCCCACATTGCTTGATTGCGAACGTTGGGATTGGGATGTTTGAGTTGTTGAAAGAAGTTTTCAAGAGTCATTTTTATGAAATTGGTAATTAGTAATTAGTAATTGGGATCATTTTTTAATGTTTTGGTCTTTTCGCGAATTAATAAATCGCTATCATTGGCGAGTACTTCATAGCCAGTAAAATCGCCGAACTTCTCCAATGCTAATAGAGCAGCATATTTCAAGTCCCATATTTTAGATTCCAAACAGGCTTTTAGTTCGGGAATCGCTCGCTTATCACCAATTTCTGCAAGGGCGATCGCGGCGGCGGCTCGAGACTTTTGGTACTGCGGTTGTTTATTATGCAAGCTCTCAATTAAGAGATCGTAAGCTGGCGCGTATTTTAACCAGCCTAAGAGTTTAACCACATGAAAATGTGCGCCATAATCATTTTTGGCTTCCTGTTCATAAGCACTCACCAGAGCATTAGGAGCGATGTCTGCATAATTCTCTAAAATTGTTTGGATAGCCAGATAACATCTGCCAAAATCAGTTTCATAAAGTTCGTGGATTAGACGAGGAAGATCGGGCAAAGTACTGTGATTATGAACTGGTAAAAGTGTGGAAGGATGATCGATTAAGGATTTTTCTAAAAAAGGTTGAATATCCGCAAAGGAAATAACTCTTTCTTTAATACCTGTTTCCGCTAACATCTTAATGCCACGCAATCGAAATACTAAAGACACTGGGCATCGAGATATCGCAGGAATTGCCGCATAGTATTTAGCATCAATTAAATCTTGAATGGATAAACGCCTAGCGATTACATTACGATTTTGTAATAGGTCAACAATCTTTCCCATTTGTGAGAAATCTTGAGTTAATCGACAAATCGCTGTAATCGCAGCACTGGAAACTGGCAAGCTTTCATCATTTATAAATTGCTGAATCTTAGCGATCGCAGGTTGATAATCTAACTTGGCAAGGGTTTGAATAATCACGCGATAGGTTTGGGAAGGCTTATCTAATAGTTGGGTAATTTCTTCTAAAATCTCTGGATCTTTTGTCCCAATCTCTCCGAGCGACCAAACTGCATTTTCCACCATGTAGCAATCAGCATCAGCCAAGCATTCTCGAATCACATGCAATGCTGACCGTGCTTGTAGGCGACCTAATGTTTCGACAGATTTCCTTCGTACAATCTGATTATCCATTTCGGGAACAGTTTCGGGAACAGTTTGATGAATTGCTCGAACTAATGCGGAGATCGTTTTCTCCGAATTAAAATTTACTAAATGAGAAGCCGCAATATAGCGAGAATCATCTTCCCCAATTTGATTTTGCGGCGTATCTAAAATAGCAATCGCCCGATCTTCCGTTAAATTAAAAAAGCTATAAAAACGTTTATCCATAATTCCGAAATCATATCAATTGCCAGTCCAAAAGCAAAAATAGAGGCAATTTATGAATTGCCTCTATTTTTACTTTCTAGTAAGCTATGGAAACCATCTCCCATATCCTACAAAGAGAATCAATTAGGAGAGAGAATTGATTGCGTAGTCTAGCAATGCATTGTACTCAGTCAACGCTTGAGCAGACATATCGCGAGGTGTGCAACCACGGTTACGAGCATAGCTCAATGCTTCAACATAGGGAGCGGTAGGCAAGCCCAATGCACGATAAACTTCGCGCTGACCTGCAATACCCCACTCATCCAAAGGACCTGTACCGCCAACAACGAGGCTGTACTGAATCAAGCGCAAGTAGTGCTTGATGTCACGAGCGCACTTTGCCTTGAAAGTGTCGTTCGAGTTTGCTTCGCCAGCATTGTTGAGGTAAGGATACTTTCTAATACAAGCGTCGTATGCTTCTTTAGCAACGTTGTCAAGATTAGCAGCCAGCTTTTCAGCAGCTTCCAAACGAGCAGCAGCGCGTTGGATAGAACCTTGTACTGATTCGAGGTCTGAGGTGCTAGGGAAACGACCTGCTGCATCAGCAGAGGCGATAACGGTAGTAACAACGGATTTCATTTATTAAATCTCCAAACTGGATTCTTTTTATTCAGTGAGCTTAGTTTTGTTCTGGTCAATCAAATTTCAACCAGTAAATCGCAATCAGATATCAAATTAGCAGATATCAATCAATTAGCTAAGAGCTGCAATTAGCTAAGAGCTGCAATTACGCGATCGAAGTAGCTGGAAGCTTCAGCAACCAAGGAAGCACAACGATCTTCAACAACAGGACTTCCCATCTTGCGGAGCTTAGCACCTGCACGAGCTTCACTAGGATTGTCTTGAATGTGAGCAGCAGCTTGAGCCTTCATGATTTGGACAGCACGTACTGTGGAGGTTGTAGGTACGCCCAAAGCAGCATAAGTTTCTCTCAAACCGTTCAAGCAACGGTCATCCAGTACGGAAGAATCACCAGCCAATAGCGCATAGGTAACATAACGGAGAACAATTTCAGCGTCGCGTAAGCAAGCAGCCATACGACGGTTAGGGTAACAGTTGCCACCAGCTTGAATCAAGCCTTGGTTTTCGCAAATCATACCTGCTACTGCGTCAGAAACCATGCAGCTTGCATTGCTGGCAATTGCGTTTACTGCGTCCAAACGACGGTTGCCGCTAGCTACGAATGCTTTAAGAGCATTGATGTCACCGACTACAGAAGTGCTAGCATCAGCTGAAACTACAGCTCTGGAAAAAGCGTCAAGCATTTAATAGCTCTCCTTAAAAATAGTTATCTTATTTTGAAACGTTCTATATGTCTTATGTAATTCACAAGACATATAGAACATAAAAGATAAGACGCTTTATAGTCTCATCTCTTGTAAAGTAAGTAACAATCCTTAACAAATTAGCCCCAAAATTAAAGATATAGCTATAGCCAAATAAGTTAAGACATAAAACCCAGAAGAG
>NZ_LIRE01000082.1 GCF_001402795.1 Pseudanabaena sp. 'Roaring Creek' | reverse complement strand
GCTTTGAGAAAGGGTTTGCTACGCAAACCCTTTCTCAAAGTCCAAAGGTAAAAGCCTTGCGCAGCAAGGCTTTTACCTTTGGACTTTTACAATTTGCCAGCTTAACCCGAACTGACGTTACTTATACCAAAGCTCAAAATGGCTACTCCATTTTGAGCTTTGAAAACCATTACTGGGTTTGGTTTTTAATTAACAAAAGTGTTGTCACACTTTCGTGAATTGGTATTACAGCAATTTTCGATCAAAAGAACTATAAGAAAGTTTTTGAAAGTGTTGCTTTGCAACACTTTCAAAAACTTTCTTGGTTTGGATTTGAGCGCAAAGCGCTGTAAACGAAATAGGCTATTGGCGATCGCCTATAAGTCTATAAAATGAGCGCACCATCCGCGATAATTACTAAGAAGCGCGATCGCGCATTCACGATCAACCATATTGTTAGCAGCCCGACTCCATGTTCACCTTCGCATTGCCCAAAGGCTCACTATTAAAAGACTCTATTGAATTGCTCCAAGGAGTGGGACTTGACTTTAGCGCCTTTCTTGATGCTTCAAACCGTCAACTGCAAATCACCGATCCGACGGGCTCAGCTAAGGCTCTGCTGGTGAGAGCGCAAGATGTACCTGTATATGTGGAATATGGACAGGCACAAGCAGGCATCGTGGGAGAAGATGTCTTGCGGGAAAAAACTCCTAAAGTGGCTAAATTGCTCGATTTAGGTTTTGGTGGCTGTCGTATGTCGATCGCTGTCTCTGGCGAAAGTCGTTATCGTTCGCCGTTGGACTTGCCACCCCATAGCCGTATTGCTTCCAAGTATGTGGGTTGCGCTCGTACCTATTTTGACAGCATTGATTTACCTGTCGAGATTATTCCTCTGTACGGCTCGGTGGAACTGGGACCGATTACAGGGATGGCTGAGGCGATCGTGGATTTGGTCTCGACGGGCAAAACCCTCAAAGATAATGGGCTAATCGAAATTGAAGTTTTATATCACAGCACCGCGCGATTGATCGGGCATCCACTTAGTTATCGTTTGAATAGCGATCGCTTTGGCAAGTTGATGAAGCAAATGCAGGTTGGTTCTCGCTAAAGCCCCAAAAAAAAGGGAATGGTAGCTCTTCGCACCACCATTCCCTTTTTTTTGGGGCTTTGGGCAGCAAGCATCATTTTTTAATCAGTAAGCTTTTCCCACGCCGATCTTGCTGCATTTTGGATGCGGCTCATGGTTTTGGAAACTTTTTTTTCTAGTTTTTTCTCAACGTTTTCTAAGGCTTCGTTGACGGACTCCACCGCCCAGCTATCAAACTCTTCAAGGCGATCTCGTACGGAACTGACTTGCTTATCAACATTTTTATGGGCTTTTTTAAAATTTTTTTCGTACTGTTGTTGGGCTGCGTCAGCAACAGTATGCAATGTTGTTTCGATCTTATGTTTGATATCTTTTGACTTTTTAGGCATGGCAATAACTCCCGAGTAATGCACTGCAAAAGTATGAGTTTCAATTATCATATCGCTATAGCTTGGGGAACAAGTATGGTCATGCCAACAGATTTTCATGAAGATTTCTTTCAACAGGGTTTAGCCAAAGCAAAGTCAGGCGATCGCTATGGTGCTATACAAGCCTTTAGCCTTGCGATCGATGTTAATCCTCAATTAGCCGAAGCCTATTATCAGCGTGGTTTAATTCTTTTCGATCTAGGCGATCGCCAAGGGGCAATTGCCGACTATAACCAAGCGGTTATGCTCGATCCTGATGCGATCGATGTATATGTGGCTCGCAGCATGACTCGGATCGCGATCGCCGATATCCTTGGCGCGCAAACTGACATTGCTCAAGCTTTAGAAATCAATCCCAAATCAGCGATCGCCCATCAATTACTAGGCTTAACCTACAAGCAACAGCAGCAATGGGAAAAGGCGATCGCCACCTATAAGCAGGCTGCCCATCTATTCTTAGAATTACGGGATGAAGAGAACTGTCGCCGTTGTATCGAGAGCTATAAGTCGCTAGAAACCTTGCTACCCCCATCAGTTACCAATATTCTGGCAGATATCCAGCCCAAGATCGATCAAGGCGAGCATACCCAAGCCTTAATCGCTCTCAACTGGGTATTGCAAATCGAACCCCAAAACGTCAAGGCTCTCTGTTTGCGGGGGCTAGTCCTTGGCAAACTTGGGGATGCTCAATTAGCAATTCAGGATCTCAATCAGGCGACATTCCTAGAACCACATAACCTCGAAGTCCGCCTCGGTCGTGGTCGCATCCGCCTCGAGATCGGTGATGCAAGGGGAGCCATTGCTGATTTTAACGAGTTAATCCGCGAATATCCCAACATGGTCGATGTTTATAGCGATCGCGCTAAAGCCTATACCAAACTCAAGGACTATCGAGCCGCAATCGAAGACTTTTCGCGATCACTATCTCTAGATCTTCATAATCCTCAGTTATATTGCGATCGCGCCGATGCTAGGTATGATTTTGGCGATATTAAAGGAGCGATCGACGATTATCAACAAGCGGCGAATATTTGGTTTACGAGATCGCTGATGGAACGCTATCGCTATGCCCTAGCCCGCATTAGTCTCTGGCAGTCAGAACTAGAAAAACAAACCAAAGAGGCAAAAAGTCAACAGGTCATTGCTTCCACAACAGTAAATCTCATGCAAATGCCTAGTCTGGAATTGCAACAACGCTTATTGCTATTGGTGGGAGGCAATATGGCGATCGCTCAACGTCTCATCGACATTGCTAAACAGGAACATCCTCATATGCCTGAAATTTGGTACTGGCAAAAGGTAATTTTTGATCTAGAAAGCGATCGTGGCGATCGATAAATATTGCTTGCTGAGATCGTATGCGGAGAGGGTTGATTTTTCCTCTTGGGTTTGGCGTTTCGTGAGGGATTCGATAAATTGATTTACTTCTTGAACTAAGGATTCAGGTAGTTTTTGTAGTTTGGTAATGGTGGATTCTGGTCATGGGTTAATCTCCTAAATTCTCTAGGTTAATCGCTATTTTAAACTTTTTCCTTTTTCCTTTTTCCTTGTTTAGGGCTTCGATCGCTAATGACTCGAAGGCTTTGAATAGTTCTTGTTGTGTCATATTCATGAGTTAATCTCCTAAATATTTTAAGTTAATCTTTTTTCTTAGCTATCGGAGGATGATGATAGGAATGGCTTCATTGCGGTTTTTTCTATAAATTGTGAAGTCGCTATCTATGGTTAAGATGGCATATTCTGGATTTTCTTCTGCCATTCTCACTAAACAAGCATCGGCAAAGGACATAGGAACCGATCCATATCGGAGCATCAGTTCTTAGATTTTGGTTACGTTGTTCTCAAATTGGAATTGGGTTTTGATCGCACCTGCTTCAATCATTGACATGAGAATTTCTTGTAAGTACGTGGCTTTTAATAGGAAACAACTTTCAGAAATTACGGCTTCACAGGTAATCGCTGGGGCTTGGACTTGCTTCCATTGGTTAATCGCCCATTGATGATAGGTATCATTTTTGTTCAGCAGTGCCACAATTACGCCAGTATCGATAATTGCTTGCTTCATTTACCATAGCCTTCCATATATTTTTTGTTTTGCGAAAGGTCGGGTGGTAGCTCGGCGCAACCTAGCCATTGCTTGCTGAGGTCGTATGCGAATATAGGCGTTTGTTCTGTTTGAGATTGGCGCTTGGCAAGGGATTCGATAAATTGATTTACTTCTTGAACTAAGGATTCAGGTAGTTTTTGTAGTTTGGTAATGGTAGCTTCGTAAATAGTCATGGGTTAATCTCCTATTTGTTTAATTCTATCGCGAGATTTGTTATACCATGCTGGATTTTAATGATTCCCAAAGGTAGGGGTAAAGCATTACCGCAGAGATTTATAAATTTTCAGATCCTCTCAATTTGGGAATGCTTTACCCGCAATCTCACAACGCAGGGATAATACCAATTCCCAAAATGGCAACGCCATTTTGGGAATCTCAAAACCTTGCTGGGTTTGGTGTTTAATTCACAAAAGTGTTGTCACACTTTCGTAAATTGGGATAATCTATCGGTGAAAGCGGAGAGGGTTTTGCATTTGCAAATTGAGATTGTGGTGGGGAGTTTGAAGATTGTGGAGCAAATGCAAAACCCCTACATTTTTTCTTGTCAATATTGCTTCTTCCATCTATCTCAAAAAAATTTGATCGCCTGACGGCGAATAGGGAGAATAAAGAAGTGTAAAGAAAGAGAAGAAGTGCAAAGGGCTGAGGGCAAAAGAACAGAGAAGGGAGTCCTCACCGCACAAGGCATACAACCCGAAAACCGATGAAGGAGTTCTGAATACGCGCATTGTTGAAGTCACGAAACGCAGACCGACAATTCCTAGCAATGTAGCTCCACGAACCACCGCGCAGCACGTGATAACGATTATCATTTTCTTTTGCGATCGCTTTACCAGTTTTCCGAACGAGGTCGCTTTCACCACCATATTTTTCGTAGCTGTCTTGACACCATTCCCACACATTACCGTTCATGTCGTATAAACCCCAAGGATTCGGCTTCTTCTGGCCAACAGGATGTGTCTTTGAGCCAGAATTTGCACCATACCAAGCATATTCGCCTAACAATGAAGCATTATTACCAAAGGAATAGGCAGTAGTCGTTCCTGCGCGACAGGCATATTCCCATTCTGCTTCGCTAGGTAATCTAAATTCTCGTCCCGCCTTCTGCGATAGCTTCTTACAAAATTCCTGAACATCATCCCAAGATACCTGCTCCACAGGATTTTGCAAATTGTCTTTAAAATTGGAAGGATTATTGCCCATAATCGCTTGCCACTGGGCTTGTGTGACTTCATACTTGCCCATATAAAAAGTAGAAACATTCACATCTTTAATCTGCGGACGCTCATTATCACGGCTTTCTTTTTCTTTAAGGGGTGAACCCATTGTAAATTTGCCGCTAGGGATATAGACCATCTCTAGATTGATCCCATTCTCAAAGTTAAATGTGAGAATAGGCTCTGGTTGTTTTGGGATAGCTATTAAAGGTTTTTCTTGGATCGTCAATGAGTTAGACAATAATGATTTAGACACTAATGTTGTTTGAAGATTGGGTTCTAAATCAACAGAGATAAATTGCTGGTGAATAGAACTAATATCTTCATCTCTCAAACCCAAAATATCTTGTAAATCTTTAAGCTGATCAAGGATTTTTTTAGCTATAGGCAAGCCCTGCTTAACTACTCTTTCAAGACTTTTTTGATAGCGAGATAGATTTTTCAGCCGCTTACGATCTGGCTCTAATACCTCATTCTCGATCGCAATAGCAACCTCATCTGACAAACCCCATCTCTCACGATGAACTTCCAAAATATCCTGACCCACAAAAGAAATCTCACCATTCTCTGCATATCTCTCCACCAAACGGCGATACTCTAACCCCGTGTCCACCCTTGCCTTCGCCAGAAGAATCTTAATTCCCTGTCTAATCCCATAAATCTCTGGCTTCATCGCAGGCTTAGCCGACTGCACATGACGCTTAGCATACTCATGCAACTCATCCGCCGAGATCATCCCATCCCCATCAGACTCCGCCGCTCCCGACTCAATCCCCTGCACGATGTAATTCGTATAGAGCGACAGTTCCCCCTCCTTATCCTCATAGGATTTTTGCGTCGAAGTCGAAGAAGTTAACACCACACTCCCCTCCACCTCAAGCTGCGGCTTCAGATTAATATCCGCACTCTTAGCCAGCCAACCCTCCGCAAACGCCCCGCTATAGCAACAGTCCAAAATCAGAACGTGCTGTCTCTGATAACTGCGATCGCGCATGATGCCCTGAATAAAACTCGCCGATACTGCCGTAGATCGAAAAGTATCCTTGCTCGTGCGGCGCGTTGCCAGATATAGGCGATCGCTATCATCGGTAATCCCATGCCCCGAAAAATAGAGCAACCCCAAATCGCCCTTTTGACAGCTTTGAAACAACAAATCAATCGCCGTTTGCATTGCCTCTAGATCGGGATCGATCAGCGTCTTGACCTCATCAAAAGCCCCAAGATCGGGACTTTGCAACACGCGCAACATTGCCGCCACATCCTTTGGTGCAGCCGCAAGGGGTGGCAAACCCGCCTCATACTGACTTACGCCAATCAGTAGAGCCTTCTTAGCCATTGGCAGAATCCTTTTTTCGCTTGTCCAATAGCCCGCTAGCAATTTTTTCAGCAGTCAAGGCAGCTTTTTCGCCAGTAGTTTCGATAGTTACCTCAAAATCGCCATCTTTCACATGGATCTTCATCGGCTTTTCTGCAAACTTACCCCCGACAAATCCCATAAAGCTAACAACTTTGTCTAACGGTACTTTTGCCGTCAATACGCCCACCAATTTATCCAAACCGCCCTTACTGCCCACTTCAGAGCTTAGATCGTCAGCACGATCCACAGATTCAGCATCACCTTGATCCCGTAACTGCTTCAGCAATTTTTTAGCAAACTCTTGTCGTTCATAATCATCCAATCTGGAACTGTCTAGCGCAAAAGTAACCTCAACTAAAGACTCGCTCACGATATAAGCTCCAATGACAATTTACTAAAAACAACTATAAGCGAAAATCTCATACTAAAGGTTGATAAAACTCAAAATTTGCTACTGAGGCAGCAGCTAAAAGCCTTGAATGCTTAGCAAATCACCTGAAATGACGTTTTCCTCAGACTCAACATGAATGTGATGAGGAAAATTAGGCAAATTTGGAAAATGCGGCACATTGTCCCAACGTTAATAATTACTGTCTTTTGGGCTGCAACACCTGCAAACGCTCTTGTACAGACTGCCAAAGCTCATAAATAACACCCCATTCAAAATAATCTATCTCTTCACCTAAACTACCATCACTAAATCTTTGATAGAAAATCTCTGAAGGCATTTGATATTGAAGTTCATAAGTCTGTAATTTTGATTGAAGTTCAGAAGCTTGTTTGAGGGTATTTACTCTTTCTAGCTCGATAATTTTGGTAAGAGCACGATCGATTAAACTACTGCGATAGCCTTTTAAATAGAGAGAATCAAGAATTTGTAAATGCTCAGAAATTTGGACAACCATAAGTTCTATCTCGTGATTTTTTGATTTAGCTGGATAAATTTTTTAGCTAAGCGATCAGTCATAAAGGTAAATATTATCTGACTAAACTCAATTATCATCAGGTTTTTGGTTAATTACAAGTCGATGTAATTTCTACCAACAAATTTGCGATCGCTATTACGCGCCTATTTTTTTGTCATGACTTGTCTACAATTGGCATTAAATTTTAAACTAGAGCGATCGCTGATAACCCATAAATAGCAACAATCATCACCCTATAATTTCCAGATTTAGCCAACAAAGCTACAAATAAGTAGATGATGGTTACTAGCTATACTGATTGATTGCAAGGTTTATGGATTACAGCCGTGGTTAGCCCAACACAGCGAGCAAATACAAGCTCTAACAATAAATTCAATACTTCTCTTAATGTCTCACTCGATACCTCTAAATACGAAGCGAAGACACAGGAAATCGCCAAGAAGATTTTAAGTGGCAATGAGAAAGGTTCTTTTTGGTCGAAATTATCTCAGCTTAAGGATGAATTGCGCCTTGATGACAAGCTCATGGCTTGGACGATGGAAAATGAAGGCTTACGGGTGCAATTATTTAGATTGATCGATTGCTTGCCAGCATTGCAAAGCAAAGCCGAAATTGCAAGGCATATGCAGGAATATCTCGCCAGTGATGCGGTGGAAGTTCCTGCTCTGCGGGCTTTATTAAATTTCAGTACCGATAATCCTAATTCCATTCCAGCAACCGCAGCAGCAACTACTCTCTCGACCGCAGTGGCAACCCTCGCCAAGCGCTATATCTGCGGTGAGAACTTATCGGAAGCAACAAAATCCATTGAGAAACTAAGGCGCGATCGCTTTGGCTTTACGATGGACTTGCTCGGCGAGGCAGTCATCAGCGAAGTAGAAGCAGGTGAATATCTCAATCGCTATATTGGCATGATGGAGGATTTGTCGAACAAGGCAAAAAATTGGGGCTTGATCGAGCAGATTGATAAAGCTGATGGAGAAGAACTTAAGCGCGTGCAAGTTTCCGTAAAACTTAGCGCTTTTTATTCCCAATTCGATCCTTTAGATCCAGTAAAAACGACCGAGAAAGTCAGCGAACCTGCCAGAATCCTCCTGCGTAAAGCTAAAGAGCTAGGCTGTGGCATCCATTTTGATATGGAGCAGTATGAGTTCAAATCGCTCACCTTGCAGATTCTCAAACAAGTTTTAATAGAACCAGAATTCCGCGATCGCACGGATGTTGGCATTACCCTGCAAGGCTATTTGCGCGATAGCGAACAGGATTTGTATGAACTTGTGGAATGGGCAAAATTGCGCGGTAAGCCCGTCACTGTGCGCCTAGTCAAGGGAGCCTATTGGGATCGCGAAACCATTCGCTCCTATCAACAGGGTTGGGCTTTGCCAGTTTTCTCTGATAAAGTCTCCACCGATGCTAATTATGAGCGCTTGATTCAGATTCTCTTAGAAAATCATCAATACCTTTATGCGGCGATCGGTAGCCATAACGCGCGATCGCTTGCCAAGGCGATCGCGATCGTTCAAACTCTAAATATCCCCAGTCGTGCCTTTGAAACTCAATGTCTCTATGGCATGGGCGATAAATTTGCCAAGGCGATCGCCGATATGGGCTATCGCGTGCGGGTGTACTGTCCCTTTGGCGACTTGATTCCTGGGATGTCTTACTTGATTCGCCGCCTATTGGAAAATACCGCCAATAGTTCCTTTTTAAGAATTAGTGGTGAAGGCGTTGATATTGGGAAACTAATTGCAGCACCTATGATGACGGAACGGGATGTGAATTATAATGGCGCACCTGCTCTAAATGTTTTTGATGGCTTTGTTAATTCTAGCGATCGCGACTATGCGATTAATGAAGAGAGGGAAGCTGCCCAAACTGCCTTACAACAGGTTCGCCGCCAACTCGGTAAAACCTATTTACCGATCGTCAATGGTCAAGCGGTAGAAACAGAAGCCTACATTGAATCGGTTAATCCTGCTAACTCTTCGCAAGTAGTCGGCAAGATCGGTCTAGCCAGCATCGACCAAGCCGAAGCCGCCGTGAAGTCAGCAAAATCCGCCTTTGCCTCATGGAAGAAGCTCAGCGCTAAAGAACGAGGTGATATTCTCCGCAAAGCTGCCGACATCATGGAAGAAAAGCGCGAAGAACTGATTGCATGGATTTGCTGGGAAGTTGCTAAACCCATCCGCGAAGGTGATGGTGAAGTTTCTGAAGCGATCGATTTCTGCCGCTACTATGCTAAAGAAATGGAACGCCTCGAATCGGGAGTACAACGCAATCTGCCTGGAGAAGATAATACTTACATCTATCAACCTCGCGGCGTAGTCGTCGTGATTTCGCCTTGGAACTTTCCCTTGGCGATCGCACTAGGTATGAGCGTGGCTGCGATCGCCGCAGGTAATACGGTCATCCTCAAACCCGCCGAGCAGTCCTCGGTAATTGGGGCAAAGATTGCGGAAGTTCTCCAAGCCGCAGGCTTACCCACAGGCGTATTCACCTATCTTCCCGCCAAAGGTTCCACCGTTGGCGCTCATTTGGTCAAGCATCCCGATGTGCATCTCATCGCCTTCACAGGTTCCCAGCAAGTCGGCTGTCAAATCGTTACCGAAGCTTCCATTTTGCGTCCCAAACAAAAGCACATGAAGCGCGTCATTGCGGAAATGGGCGGCAAAAATGGCATCATCATCGATGAAAGTGCCGACCTCGATCAAGCTGTAGTGGGCGTAATGAATTCCGCCTTCGGTTTCGCTGGTCAAAAATGTTCCGCTTGTTCCAGAGCGATCGTCCTTGCTCCCGTTTACGATAACTTCATGGAACGTCTTGTGGAAGCCACGCGATCGCTAAAGGTTGGTGAAGCACATCTTCCTGGCACCAAACTCAGCGCTGTCATCGATGGAGCCGCCCAGCAGAACATTCTCAACTACATCGCCAAAGGCAAAGAAACCGCGACACTCGCCTTTGAAGGTGAAGTTCCCAATCACGGTTTCTATGTACCACCGACTATCTTTGGCGATGTCGATCCTGATAGTGCGATCGCCCAAGAGGAAATCTTTGGCCCCGTACTAGCAGTAATCAAGGCACAGAGTTTTGATGAGGCATTAGCGATCGCCAATGGTACAAACTTCGCACTCACGGGTGGCTTATATTCGCGCACTCCTTCCCATATCGAACGCGCCTATCGTGAGTTTGAAGTGGGCAATCTCTACATCAATCGCGGCATCACAGGCGCATTGGTCGATCGCCATCCCTTCGGCGGTTTTAAACTAAGCGGTATCGGTTCCAAAGCTGGCGGACGCGATTATCTATTGCAGTTCCTAGAGCCAAGGTCTATCACTGAAAACACTCAGCGTCAAGGCTTTGCGCCTCTTGATGGGATTGAATAATTAGATTCAGACAAGGGGCTTCAGCCCCTTGTTCTTTGAGATATACTTATCAAACAATGCGTAAATGCTGTATCGCATCGCCTAAACCTATGCCCCAGACTATCAAACAAAAATCCACGCTATACGATCGCGATCTTAATTTGTGGTTAGAAGAGGCGATCGCTAAGTTAAAAGCTGGTGATTTTCAAAAT
>NZ_LIRE01000081.1 GCF_001402795.1 Pseudanabaena sp. 'Roaring Creek' | reverse complement strand
ATGTTGAATGCGGCTGGCTTATGGAACTTCTATTTGGATTTTGCTTAAAATGGATAGAAAAAGTAAAACCACCTCTATGCTTTACTTTTATTTACCAACAAGTCTATTAGTAGATAAAATCCAATAAGAGCATGGCGGCGCTTTGCGCCGCCATGCTCTTATTGGATTTTGATTTTGCCATGAGAGGTCGCGTGACGCTGATTTGACTTAGGACGCACGAACTTTTGTCGCCATGCTTCCATATAGGTATAAAAAACGGGGGTCAGATAAAGTGTCAGAATTTGCGAAAAGACCAATCCGCCAACGATCGCTATACCCAGAGGGCGACGGGCTTCAGAACCCGTACCTGCTCCAATAGCGATCGGCAACGTGCCGATTAGGGCTGCCATCGTCGTCATCATAATCGGTCGAAAGCGAACGATACAGGCTGCATAAATCGCATCCCTTGGACTTTTATTCTCTCGGCGTTGCGCCTCGATCGCAAAGTCTACCAGCATAATCCCATTTTTCTTGACAATTCCAACTAGTAGGATAATGCCAATAAAGGAATAGAGATTTAACTCCACCTGAAATATCCATAACGTCAGTAAAGCGCCAAAGCCCGCAGAAGGAAGCCCCGACAAAATCGTGATGGGGTGAATGAAGTCTTCGTAAAGGATACCGAGAATCAAATAAATAACAATTATTGACACTAATAGCAGCAGACCCAGATCGTTAAAGGATTGGGCAAATACCTGAGCCGATCCTTGAAAACTAGGTGTTACCGTGTCTGGTAAAACATCCTTGGCAACCTTCTTGATGGCGTTGGTCGCATCGCTCAGCGATGTTCCTAACAGCGTATCAAAGGAGATCGTGGCAGAGGGGAGTTGGGCTAAATGATTGACCGTCAGAGGACCGACATCTTGAACGATCGAAGCCATCGCACTTAAGGGAACTGAGGTACCTTTAGGATCTCTCACATAAATCATGGACAAAGCCGTAGCATCTCTTTGAAACTCTGGTTTCAGCTCCAAAATAACGTAAAACTGATCGTTCGGGGTAAACATTGTGGAAACTTGGCTGGAACCATAAGCATTCCCAAGAGTTTGTTCGATCTGTGCTGCCGTAATCCCTAAAAGAGCGGCTTTATCGTGATCGATTTTTATTTCTACTTGGGGGGTTCTCAGTTGCAGATCGGTATCGACACCTCGAAGTCCCGGAATTTCCCTGACCTTATCTAACAATTTGGGAATAGAATCGCGCAGATCCTGCAAATTGAGGCTCTGAAGCGTAAACTGATAGGTGGAATTGGTTTGCTGTCCGCCAATGGGAATTGCTGGCGGCGATCGCAAGAAAGCCTGAATACCCGTAATTCGGCGTAACTTGGGAGTAAGTTCTTGAATGACTTCATCCGCACTGAGTTCCCTCTGATTCCGAGGTTTAAGCCGCACGGTAATGCGCCCATTGTTAACGGAAGCATTAGGACCCGCTGCCCCGACAGTAGAGTTAAGCGCGGCAACATTGGGATCTTTCCGAATAATGTCAACCACAGCCTGTTGGTGCTTTAACATATCATCAAAAGAGATATCCTGCGCAGCCTTAGTATTTACCATTAACTGTCCCGTATCTTCGTTGGGAATTAATCCCTTAGGAACTAGCGTATAGGTATAAAATGTCAGAAATAGTAATAGTAAAGAAACAATCATCGTCACTCGATGGTGCTTTAAAACAGGTTTGAGCGTCCATTCGTAGCCTTTTAGTAAACTATCAAAGGCATTTTCCAGAAATTTGGCGAAGCGATTTTGTTGGTGATGGGACGATCGCAAGAAGCGGCTACAAAGCATGGGAGTAAGACTGAGAGAAACGAAACCCGATACGAGGATGGAGACACTAATCACGATCGCAAATTCGTGGAATAGTTTGCCAATCAGTCCACCCATAAAGATGATCGGAATAAACACAGCCACTAAGGAGAGGGTCATCGATAAAATCGTAAAGCTCACTTCCTGTGAACCCTTTAAAGCCGCAACCATCGGCGGTTCGCCCATTTCGCGATGGCGAACGATATTTTCAAGGACAACGATCGCATCATCAACGACAAAACCTACGGAAAGGGTCAAAGCCATCAGTGATAAATTGTCGAGGGAATAGCCCAGCAGGTACATGACCGCAAAAGTGCCGATAATGGCAATCGGTAAAGCCATACTCGGAATCATCGTCGCAGGCAGATCTCGCAAGAATAGGAAAATCACCATCACCACAAGGGCGATAGAGAGAATTAGAGTAAACTGCACATCTTGGATCGAAGCGCGAATCGATAGGGAGCGATCGTAGAGAATGCCCATCTCGATCGATTTAGGAATTTGAGCTTTCAATGTCGGTAACATCGCTTTGACCGCATCCACAATCTGAACGGTATTCGCCCCAGGTTGCGGCTGTACCGCGAGCACAATAGAGGGTTGATTGGCAACTTTGCGATCGCTAAAGAGATTAGAAACTTTATTATTTTGGATGCTATCGATTACATCACCCAATTCCCTCAGGTGTACAGGAGAGCCATTTTTATAACTAACAATTAATTCGCCATATTCCGCCGCATTATTTAATTGTCCGTTTGCCTGAATGAGATAGCTCTTATCTTTACCCGATAGGCTGCCCGTTGGCAGCGTAACATTCCCTGACCGAACGATCGTCTTGATTTGATCGAGACCGATTCCTCTAGCTGCGACCGCACGCGGATCGAGTTGCACCCTCACTGCGTATTGCTTTTGACCGTAGACCTGTACTTGCGCGACCCCATTAATGGCGGAGATAGGTTGAGCGATCGTAATTTCGGCACTTTCATCCACCTCGTATATTGGTAGGGTTTCCGAATAAAGATAGAGATAAAGAATGGGCGAAACCGAAGGATTGACTTTACGATAGGTTGGTGGTTTGGGCATATCCGCAGGCAATTGTCCTGCCGCTGCCGAAATAGCCGCTTGCACGTCCTTTGCCGCCGAAGCCACGCTGCGGCTAAAGTCAAATTGCAAAGAAATACTGGTGCTACCTGTAGCACTAGTGGAATTAAAAGAATTTAGTCCCGCAATTTCAGTGAACTGCCGTTCGAGGGGGGCAGCCACTGCGGAAGCCATCGTTTCGGGCGTACCTCCTGGCAGACTTGCCGAGACGCTAATAAAGGGATATTCCACATTGGGCAAAGCGCTGATCGGTAACAGCGCGTAACTCATAATGCCAAAGATGAGGATGCCAATCATCACGAGGGTAGTCATGACTGGACGGGTGATAAATAATTTAGAAAGATTCACGTTTTTCACCCCCCTTCAGGAAAAGATTTTTCAAACTAAATCCTCTAATCTTCTTTCGCCATGCTTCCATATAGATATAAAAGACGGGCGTTAGATACAGCGTCAAGATTTGCGAGAATACCAAGCCACCAACTACGGCGATTCCTAAAGGGCGACGCGATTCCGAACCCGCACCAAAACCAATTGCGATCGGCAGGGTGCCCATGAGCGCCGCCATTGTGGTCATCATGATCGGGCGGAAACGGACGAGACAGGCTTGATAGATGGCGGTCGCTGGTTTTAGTGCTTCCGTGCGCTGGGCTTCGATCGCAAAGTCCACCATCATAATGCCATTCTTCTTAACGATGCCCACCAATAAAATAATGCCAATAAAGGAGTACACATTAAGTTCGACATTAAATATCATCAAGGTGAGCAAAGCGCCAAAACCAGCCGAGGGTAAACCAGATAGAATCGTAATCGGATGAATAAAATCCTCGTAGAGAATGCCCAGAATCAGATAAATCACCAGAATTGCAACCGCTAATAAAAATATTAAGCTGGGCAAAGAACTCTGAAATACCTGACTGGCTCCCGTAAAGCTAGTGGCAATATTATCGGGTATCGTTTCGCGAATTAACTGCTCGACTTGCTGGTTGGCTGTCCCCAAAGCCACATTCGGCGCTAAATTGTACGAGATCGTTGCCGCGTTCATCCTGCCTGAGTGGTTAACCATCAAGGATGCAATTCCTTGAGAAATCGTCGCAAAGGTTTTGAGCGGCACGACTTGCCCAGAGGTTGAGGTGATATAGAGCGATAGTAAAGCATTAGTATCTTGCTGAAATTCAGGCTGTAATTCGAGAATGACTTGATATTCGTTAGTCGAACCATAGATAGTTGAAACCTGATAAGAGCCATAGGCGCTTCTCAAAGCATTTTCGATCTGTTGAGCGGTGATGCCGTGGGAGGAAGCCTTACGGCGATCGATGTCAATTTTGACTTGAGCAGTCATTTGCAAATCGCTATTCACATCTTGCAATAAGGGGAGAGCTTTCATTTTTTCGACGAGTTTTGGCACGTACTCCTGCAAAGGCTGTACGTCAGTATTCTGGAGTTCTAATTGATAAAGCCCTGTAGTTTGTTGCGTACCGATGGGAATCGCTGGTGGATTTTGCAAAAATACTTGAATGCCCGTGATATCAGCTAGTTTCGTTCGCAATGCTTGGATGACTTCATCGGCACTTTTCTCCCGTTGCGATCGCGGCTTTAAGCGAATAAATAAACTTCCTGAATTACCAGCATTCGACGAACCTCCACCACCAGCACTGGCACCAATATTCGAGTTCACCGCATCCACATTGGGATCGCTGGCAATCATTGCGGCGACAGCTTGTTGATGCAAGACTAAAGCTTCAAAGGAAGTATCTTGTGCGCCTTGAGTCGTTCCCACGATCTGTCCCTTATCCTCGCTGGGAATAAATCCCTTCGGTACGGCAATAAATAGCCCAATCGTGGCAAATAGCAACACAAAGGACATAATCATCGTGGTGCGATGGTATTTCATTACGGTTTTTAAGCTGCGATCGTACAAGCCGAGAAAGCGATCGAATATTTCTTCGGTAACGCGATAAAAGCGACTTTGGCGGGCATGGCTAGCCGAACGCAAAAAGCGACTGCATAACATCGGAGTCAAGCTCAAGGATACAAATCCTGAAACTAGAATCGAAACAGCGATCGTCACAGCAAACTCATGGAATAAACGCCCCAAGAGTTCGCTCATAAATAGCATAGGAATGAATACCGCAACCAAGGAGAGCGTCATCGATAGAATTGTAAACCCGATCTCCCTAGAGCCATTGAGCGCAGCCTGCATTGGGCGTTCACCCATTTCCATATGGCGAACGATATTTTCCAGCATGACGATCGCATCATCCACCACAAAACCTACCGATAGGGTAAGCGCCATCAACGATAAATTGTCCAGAGAAAACGCAAGCTGGTTCATCACGGCGAACGTACCGATCAGCGATACGGGCAGGGCAAGGCTGGGAATTACCGTTGCCGAAAGATTCCGCAAAAATATAAAGATGACTAAAACGACTAAAGCGATCGTTAAAACCAAGGTAAATCGCACGTCATCAACGGATTCACGAATTGATTGCGATGCATCGTACAGCACGCCGATCTGCACGGAATTGGGAACCTGTTCGCGTAATTTTGGGAGTAGTTTCTGAATTGTATCGACCACTTGTACCGTATTCGTGCCTGGTTGTCGCTGAATCGAGAGAATAATCGCCCGACTGTTGTTATACCAACTTGCAACCTTGTCATTCTCAACGCTGTCCACAATCCGACCTAGCTGCTCTAGATAAATCGGGGCGCTATTCTTATAAGCGACAATTAATTTGCGATAGGCAGCCGCATCCTGTAATTGTCCATTGGTCTGTACGGTAAAGTTTTTGTGCTCGCCCGAAAGACTTCCTGTGGGTAAGTTGACATTACCCTGCTGGATTGCCGTTTGCACTTGGTCGATACCAATTCCTTGACTGGCTAATTTCTGCGGATCGAGTTGAATCCTTGCCGCATACTTTTGCGAACCATAAACACTTACCTGCGCCACCCCTGAGATAGTTGAGAGCTTTTGCGCCAGATAGGTTTCGGCATAGCTATCCACTTGCGAAAGTGGTAATGTCGGTGAATAGAGATAGAGATAGAGAATGGGCTGATCGGCGGGATTAACCTTACTAAAAGTAGGCGGATTGGGCAAATCGCTGGCAATCTGTCCAGAAGAAGCAGCGATCGCCGCCTGTACATCCTGAGCCGCATCGTCAATACTACGATTCAGGCTAAATTGCAGTGCAATTTGCGTCTTCCCCAAGGTCGTAGTCGAATTGAGCGAATCTAACCCTGCAATACTAGAGAACTGCTTTTCTAAAGGGCGCGTTACTGAGGCTGCCATCGTTTCAGGGCTAGCTCCAGGACGAGAGGCTGTGACCTGAATCGTGGGATAGTCCACAGTGGGCAGATCGCTAATCGGCAAAGACTGATAGCTCATCCACCCGAAAATCAAGATTCCCGCCATCACTAGAGTAGTCATGATCGGGCGGCGAATAAAAATTTCTGAGAGATTCATTAATTAGCTCCCTCTGTCTTGGCAGAACGTGGTTTTCGAGGTTTACCTGCCTTAGTGGGATCTGTCGTTGGCTTTGCCTCATTACCAACAGCATTGCTATCGGGCTCTTTAATGCGGATTTTACTACCATTGACGAGATTTGCTTGACCATCAATCACAACGCGATCGCCTGATTTCAAACCTTTTTGAATAATATCTAGCCCGTCAATCGTGCTACTCGCCACCACGGGCAGATTAGTTACCGTCGGGTTATCCTTATCATCGTCATTAACCACAAACACGAACTGTCCATTCGCCCCATTTTGCACCGCTTGGGCGGGGACAACGATCGCATTGGGTTCTTCGTTTAAGGTCAAGGTCGTATTCACAAACTGCCCTGGAAATAGCTGACCGCCAGCATTATTAAAATCGCCAATCAGTTGAATCGTCCCCGTCGTATTGTCCACGGTGTTATTAATGAAGGTTAGGGTTCCTGATATCGGAGTCTTACTACCAGCAAAAGTCACCGTCACATCGAGTTTGCCATTTTTCATCCGTTTTTGGATTTCAGGGAGGTTTACCTCAGGAATCGCGAAAGCAACTTGAATGGGATTAACTTGGGCGATGGTCACCAACGGACTACTACTATTTGCCTGAACGACATTGCCTGCGGTAACGAGAATATTGCCCGCCCGCCCATCAATCGGCGCATAGATTTCGGTATAGGAAGCCTGTACTTGCACGTTTTGATAAGCCCCCTCGTCCGTCGCAACCACCGCTTCCGCATTGGCGATCGCCGCTTTATCACCCTCAACTACCGCCAGAGCATTAGCAATTGCTTCGCGATCGCTTTGCAAAGTTGCCTCCGAGACGCGATTATTGGTGCTATATTGCTGAGCTTGATCTTGACTGATCGCGCCTTCTTTATAGAGAGCACTATAGCGATCGCTCTCTGCCTTCGCAAACTGTGCCTGAGCCATATCCTTCGCTAAAGTAGCTTCCGCCGATCGCACTAAGCCGATATCTCTCGTCAAGTTAGCCCTAGCCTGCTGCACCTGCGCGAGATCTTTTGCCAGTACTCCTTGCGCCTGTTGAATTGAGGCTATTTGCGATCGGTTATCAATCGTAAATAAGAGATCTCCCCTATGTACTTCCTGCCCTTTCTTGAAATGTACCCCCGTAATCATGCCTCCTGCTTGCGGAGTCACAGACACAGTGGAACTAGCTTGAACATTACCGATCGCCTGTAATTGAATCGGTACGTTTTTTTGGGTAACTACCGCCACCGCTACAGGAGTGAGTTGCTCGCGCTTATCAGCTTTCTTGCTATTGTCATCCTGTTTAGTTGCGGTCAAAGCCCGAAAGCTAAAGAAACCAACAGTGCCCAACAAAAGCAATCCCATAATTGCGAAACCAATACGTCTTTTGGAGAAGAATTTAGATAATGATTTTGACTTAGCCCCATCCTCATATAATTCAGGACTATTGCCATTAAGGGATAGATGATTGCTATGGCGATCGCCATTTGATGAAATCTCTAAAGGGATCTCTAACTGATGCTCGTTCATAAAAATTACTAAATCCTTCTAGATGGCTTTTTTCTGACAGATAGCTTCTACGATCATTTATCGGGTAATTTATCGGGATAGGGAGTCTGTTCGTAAGACTTCTCAAAAATCATTTGAATTTTTGTCTTCTGTTCGGTAGTAAGATTCAGAGTGGTAACCGCTTTACGTAGCTTCTCACCCTGTTTCATCTTTTCTTGTAACTGTTGAACCTGAGATGGATTCAACACCGCCTCAACCTGTTTGCGTCGCGCTTCGCGAGCCTGTTCTCTATCTGTAGAGTTGGGATTCGACTTATCAACATTACTGGGATCTGCATTGGGATTTTTGGGAGCACTGACAGGCAAAGGCTCTGGAGAAGTACTGCTCGCTGGTACGGAATTAGAAGGTGAAATAGATTGAGGTGAATCTGAAGAATTAGCTGGCGTACATGCCGAAATACCTCCAAAAATTAATGTTACTGAAACAATAATTGTGGCGATCGTGGTTTTTCTCGATCTTATTTTCATCTTTATCTCATCCCTGTTTTATACATTTAATCAGTTTTACAAGCATAGATTGCGAACTGTTAAAGAATATCGGTAGAAAAGGCTCGGAAATTTTTAACATTCCCAAGCCTTTGTATTGAAGTGAGGAACTTTCAGTTACCATAATTCTAGAGGTTGACCCGAATTTGCACATGAACGCAAAGTAATGACCTAACTAGTCAAAAAGTCATATAGCATTTCTGACTTTTTTCCCATCAATAATCTTACAAATCAGTCGTAATTGCTCTAGGAAGGAATAATCAAAATTTGGTATAAGTAGTTCGGCATGATTAAAAACTCTAAGAGATCCCCCTCAATCCCCCTTAAAAAGGGGGAAGAATTTAATTCTCCCCCCTTTTTAAGGGGGGCTGGGGGG
>NZ_LIRE01000651.1 GCF_001402795.1 Pseudanabaena sp. 'Roaring Creek' | reverse complement strand
TAGCGCGATAGATCCTATTTGAATAGGTGTCGATAAGCAGTTGGTCGATCGCATCAGGAGCGATCGCAATGCCAACATTAAACTTCACCCTATCAACGCCATTACCGCCACCATTGCCACCATTGTTCGGCAAAAGCTCTACTAGGTTTCCAGCTTGCGCCCCAGTGGCTCGGTAAACCTTATTAGTGTCCGTGGCAGTTAAAATCTGGTCGATAAATTCGGGAGTAATAGAGGCTGGATCTCCCGAAAAGCAACGAATTTTTGCGTAGTGCAAATCGTTAGGGTTAGTCAAAGTTGAGTGTCTGGTCATAGTTTTAATCCTCAAAAATTACATGGTCATCGGTGGTCAGGACTTGCCCATTCTGAACAAGAATCTTATTCAGGATGCTTGCAGCATCGCCACCAATCGCCACCCAGTCGGATGCCGAATTAGTAGCAATTGATAGAAATAAATTTTTGTTTTGGTAGTTAAACCAAAATTTTTTTGATGTATCGGGAGGGGCGATCGGATCGGCATCAGATAGATGCAGGTCAAGTCCCTGCCCTTGGATGGGATTAGAGATTGGCATAGTTTTTTATTTAAGTGGTTGTAGTCCTGTGGGCTGTTCAGTGGGCCAGAGGTCGATCCGTATCCGATCCTCATTCATCTTTGTGCCATCAATAAACTCTCTACCTTCTCCCGTTGTAGGCTTGCGAACTAGCAGGGTTGCAAAGGCAGGATAGACAGTTTTTGGATCTTTTCGTAGTGCGATATTCTTTTTCTGTACTTCCTCCGTAACATTTAAGGTCAAAATTTTCGCTGTAGACAACTCGGCAAGTCTTCTTAAAGCTTTCTCTGCCTCACTCTTGGAAGCCCCGTAAACCGCCATTTGTCTCCCATTATCTAAGTGAGCTGTAGCCCTAAACTTGCCCCATCGGTACGCTAGAGCCACTTGTTTGAGCTTAGTCCAAGACAAACCCATGATCACATCTGGAATAGTCACCTCATACTGTTTGGCTTGCTTACCGTTTGGCATTTTCCAAGGTGGTTCTTTTTTCTCTTTAAAAACTATTACTAACTGTCTACGAAGTGGTTTAGCTGACACATAGTCATCGGCGGGCATCCCCACAATTTGACCAACATCACGATTAGCAATTAATCGGTAATTTGCTAGATTCTGGACTACATCCTTTTTTACTTGCTTCTGAGTCCCAGTCAACAAGATAATTTCATCTTTCTTCCGCTTGTCAGGAATTAATTTAACTGTGCGAATTTTTCCTTCTACGGAGTTCTGAGCCGCTTTTTGCTGGGCATATGCCGAATCAATCTGATTTGCTACTACCATCCCCCCTTCAATAAATGAATCCCATCCCTCTTCTAGAAAGGCTTGTAAGAAAGCTTGTAGTTTCTTATTTTCAATGCTTTCAATAAAATCATCCATTCCCGAATTAAAAGACATATTGGGGCCACCATCTTTCCCCCACTCTTCTCTAATCCATTTAGCTTTATCTTTACCATAAAGTCCATCTAGCAAATTTTTTTCAGATAGCCACTTCATAAACTTGCGATAGTTTATGAAGCCGCTCGTCATCCCATTATTCGCCCATGCTCCAAATGTTTGCTCTAAAGCGTTGGTTAGTGCGTACCCAATTTCTGGCAGTCCCTCTTTTGCCGCCCCAGCCGTGACAGCTCTAGCAAGGGTTGCCCCACCTACGACAGGAATTAGATAACTAATCCCATACCCGCAAGCGATCGCCGCTAACCAACCTGCGGATCGTCCTAATGCAGTACCCCATACTGTTGCAATCCTTATGTTTTGGGATTCCATCAAGGCTTCTAATTGCTTATCAGACGCATTCCAATCAAACTGCTTGACCTGCTCAACTCTTTGAACTAACCAACCAAAGATAGCGCCTGCATTAGTCCAGCCTTTTTGGAAATCAGCAATTTTCGCGGAAATGAATCCCTTAAAAGCATTGCCAAGAAGATTAACAAATTTATTGCCTTGTTTTTTGCGAAGAATCTCATGCTTTACATCAATAGTCCGTACTGAATTCCCAACCTTGGATCTAATGTATCGGGAATTAAGAGCGCTCTTAATTAACTTAAGTTGTGTCATAGCTCATTAGGGTTTATATATGACCTTTTTATTTCTGGCTTTTCATCGTAATCTTTGTTGTATTGAGAGTTTGGGTCTCTAATAGCTTGTAAGAATTCATCCCAAGCTTTGTCATCCTCTTTATTGTTTCCAAACATGTCTTTAACCCCTTGCGCCGTCTCTTCAACTTGTTTTTTGTTGCGAAAGAAGGCTGCCTTCATGATTCCTGCGGCAAACATCAATCGTTTCAGGTAATCCACAAGGGTCTCTTTGTCATCATTTTTCCACCCTTGGACATTGCCCTTGACCGTATTGAGGAGGGACTCTAATACAATAGGTTCCACATTTTGACCGCCCTGCCCTTTAACAAATAGGTTAAATGCTGTCTGAGCACTGCTTGCTATGTCTTGAAGAATGTCAAAATTCTCCCCAGACAAGTCAACGCTGGCAAAATCAAAATTGTAAGTTAATTCTCTTGCGGTCGGATTACCACGATATCCCAAGAAAGAAGCGTTTGCCCTAGCGTAATCCTGTGTAACTGCTACTCCGTTTTTAGTTGCAATTACTTCAGCCGCTAAACGCACCAACATATTGAGTTCTACCTCCTGATTTATAGAGTTTTTGATTGTTAGTCCGTACATTTCGGCGATCGCCTCAGCAATATTAGGAATTTCGATATTTTGTGATTGATCGCCTGGGGTTAGTGGATCGATATCTTGGACTTTGATTTTGATTGGAAATTCACCGACAAGAGCATCGATCTGATTGACCAACCAGTATTGAAAATCCGTAAGGCTTTGCACCTTGAGAACTTCATCACCTACCCCAGTTAAGAGGCTTGCTGGTACTTCAATGGGATAGCGACTAGTTCCCAGCCTTGCCGATAAATTGTTAAGTAAGGCGGTAAGGCTACTATCGCCTATGCCGACAGCCGCATCCAAGGCAAGCTCTAGCTTGCCGCTGCCCAACGTTTTTTTGATCGATTTGATTTCTTGGAGAAGCTTATCTGCTTGCTTGAGCATCTTATCTGTCTTCTCAGCCGCGTCTTTACATTCATTGCAGCACATATCATCTTTCCTCTCTTTCTCTTTATCAGAAACATCATTAGATGGGGGTGGTGGTTGTGGCGGGGGGCTTTGAGCATTTTTGCAAGCAGGAAAAATTACTCCTGTAATCCATGAATAGCCAACAATGCTCGTAGTTTCCCCCGTTATTTTCCAGAGTCTTGTCGAAGACTTGATCTGCGTAAAAGGGATTTCTGTAGTTACAAATTGTCCCGGTCCACCACCTATGGCGGGAAAAGTTCCGAGATCTTCAATCCATGCATTTTCTAAATCTGCCTGATTTAGAAAATTTTCCGTAGTTCTCCTATCATTGATTGCGGCTCCAGTATTAAAAGCATTCATCCTGCGGATAATGACATTTCGCAATGTGGCACAAGCAGGTGATACCCATCTACTGGGAACCTCTTCAGGGAATTGCGGAAAGGGTGAATCCCCTACTGATATAGGCTTTGGGTTTATATCTGGCAAGCAGTCAGGTCGCCGATAACAAATTATTTGCGGAGTCAGCTTAGTCCAAGCGATTACAGGATAGATATACAGGCAAGTTTCACAGCCATTAGTCCTAAGCTCAAAATCATAGCCAAAGGGAGCACCCAAACGAAAAGGCGACCCTCCACAATAAGGGGATGCTGGGTATCTTGAGCAATCACGCGGATCGACATTCTCATTAAAATTCGAGAATGACCAATCATCATTGATTGGCTCTAAGGCAGGTGTGACGGGCAGATCGCCAAGGAACCCAAGATCAACCTCAAACGGGTCATAGCTTTTGCCACCACCTTTCTTTGAGGGGATTTTGAACGAGCCGCCCCCAGCCCTGCCGCCAGTTCTCATAGAATCCTCACTGGTTGGGGCTGAACGATAGTGTAGTTCTCAAACTTTTCAAGAGCGAGAAATCTCATTGCTAGAATCTCTGCCTCAATCTTTCCGCATTTGTAAGGCAGTGCGATCGCCTCAATTTGTTTTTGGCGATTGCCGCGATTTTCAGACATAAACCAAGAGTCCAGATCAAACATTTTTAAACTGCCTCTATACCAGTTAGGGTTAAAGGATTAGCCGAAATAGCGGAAATTGCTCCCCTGTAAAGGTTTGAAAGATTTATTTCATAGCTGCCACCGCCACGCATGAGGGTAATCCCTTGCCCAAGGCTAGCCATACCGCCATAGTTGATAAATACTTCATCGGTCAAGCTGGTATTAATCAGCGTCACCTGTTGGCGATTCGGATTGGCAGGAAGGATTAATTGAGAATCACTGTTAATCGTCCAACTGTAAGGAGTTGCAAAGCTAATTTCTTTGCTATCAGTTGGCAATGTGGTGATTTCCTCGCGGACACTGCCATAAAGGGTTACTCGGTCAGTACCCTCAAGGAGTCCATACCCCGCATCGGTTATGCGTGCGCCGATAACACAATC
>NZ_LIRE01000675.1 GCF_001402795.1 Pseudanabaena sp. 'Roaring Creek' | reverse complement strand
ATCGCGATCGACAATCCAGCGATCGCTCTCAAAAATCACCACCAAAAGCCACTAAAAAATCTCCTAACGATTTTCCTAACGATTCGCAAATGACTATTTTTGACACCACTGCTCCCTAGTAAGTAGCTAGGCATAAGTAAACTTAAAACCCAGAATCTGTAGCGCACGCGCAGCGTGCGCTACAGATTCTGGGTTTTAAGTTTACTTATGCCTAGCTACTTATAACCAAAAAATAAACTTCGATAAACTTTAATGAAAAAAAAAGATGATTGGTTTCGGATTGCGTTGCGCTGGAGAGGCTCCGTAGTTCCAGAAGTTTTACCACGATCGCTATTGTGTGGATTATTTAGTATTTTTATCTATATCCTTCATCTCTCTAATATCAGAGTTTCTTTACCGATTCTTGGCAGTATCATTCCAGATATCGTACTGGGTTTATTGCTGGTATTTCGGACAAACACTGCTTATGAAAGATTCTGGGAAGGTCGCAAAGCATGGGGTCTGCTTGTAAATACCGTAAGAAATTTATCGCGCCAAATTCTAGTGGCGATTTTAGAAAAGGAACCCCGCGATCGCGAAGCGAAAATTGCAGCGGTGAAAATGTTACCAGCCTTTGCGATCGCCTTAAAACTACATTTGCGATCGGAGTCAATTAACTCTGAACTGGCGGCAAATCTCTCTCCTGAGCAATTTGAACGATTGAAAACGATGAACCATCCCCCGCTGGAAATTGCATTTTGGCTTAGTAGCTACTTACAAGAACAAACTCAGCAAGGAAAACTAGATCGCTATCAGCTAAACGATATGATTCAGCTTTTACATCAAATGGTTGATGTTGTGGGTATTTGCGAACGCATTCTCAGGACTCCGATCCCTCTAGCCTATGCCATTCACCTCAAGCAGTTATTAATGATTTATTGCTTATCTCTTCCATTCCAAATGGTCGATCAACTGGAATGGATGACCGCCCCCATCGTCACTTTGATTAGTTTTACCCTATTAGGAATAGAAGAAATTGGCATTCAAATTGAAGACCCCTTTGGTCACGATACTAATGACTTACCTCTAGATAATATTTGTAACGCTATGCAACGAAATATTGACGATTTGATTTTTATCAGTTCTGAACCCCAAAAAATCTAAACTTATACCAAGTAAAGAAATGGCTACGCCATTTCTTTACTTGGTATAGCTATATTCACTTAAGTCAGGACATCAAACCCAATAGAGAGTTGCGGCGCGAAGCGCCGCAACTCTCTATTGGGTTTGATGTTTGTCCTAACATTACCGACTATTACCAAATCACAAAATGGCTACGCCATTTTATGATTTAAAAACCCTTACTAGATTTGGGTTTTAATTCCCAAAAGTGTAGCCACACTTTTGGGAATTGGTAATAGCTATAGCTGGGCATAATTAATTACAAACCAAAGCCCGTAAAGTTGCGCCCCTAAGGGGCGCAACTTTACGGGCTTTGGTAATTTTGCACAAGTACTTATGGCAAGGCAATAATTTCTTGCGGGTTAAGAAGTTTGAGCCTTCAGCCATGCCCAAGGCAGAGCCAGCATCTTGTTTGAACGGGGTACAAAGGCACGGCGCATAAATACTTCGTAATTATTTTTTTCGATCGCCTTTAAAATATTGCGATACAAAATTAACGAAGACCATACTGGCCATCGCGCATCGCGACATAAAGCCGAAATGCCATCTTCCGCGTGTTGATAAAACTCTCTCGCCCGTTGGATCTGGAAGCGCATTAACTCAACCCAGCGATCGTCAACAGTACCGCTTAATAAATCTTTTTCGGTATAGTCGAAATAGTGTAAATCCTCAAGGGGCAGATAAATACGACCTCGTTGAGCATCTTCACCAATATCTCGCAAAATATTAGTTAATTGCATGGCGATACCCAACGCGATCGCCGCTTCAGTTGCGGTCGCAATTACCGATGGATCCTTCGTCTCAAAGCCCATAATTGCCGCTGACATTAAACCGACTGTTCCCGCAACGCGATAGCAGTATAAATGCAGATCGTCAAAGGTTTGGTAGCGATCATATTTAAGATCCATGCGCATTCCTGAGATCATATCTTTGAAAGGCTGGATCGGCATTGGATAATGCTTGACCGTATCGGCTAAGGCGATATCTGAGGCATGAATCGGTTCACCACGGAATGTCGCCTCCAACTGTTTCTCCCAGTTAAAGAGCGTTTCGGCATCTGTGGTATCTGCTTGCATACCATCGACGAGTTCGTCGGTGCGACGACACCAAGCATAAATAGCCCAAGTAGCGCGTCGTTTTGCTTCTGACATCAGCATCGTACCAAGATAAAAAGTCTTAGCATACTTTGCGGTGATGCAACGACAAATCTCGTAGGCTTCATCCAGACTGACTGGCTGACGCATTCCCATTGGCTTAGGCAGTGACGACAGATGGATTTGACTGGTTTTCGTTAGAGGTTCGACCAAGGACTTTACTTCCAGAAGATTGACTTGCTTTTTGATTTGCGCTTTGACTTGCTTGATGGATTTCCTGTGCTGTTAGCTTACCAGAAAGTACCGCCCCTTCCATACTCCCAAAAAAGGGTTGAGCTGTATAGCTACCTGACAAAAAGAAATTAGCGATCGGTGTGGCTTGATGAGGACGGAATTGTTCGCGTCCAGGGATTGCCGTATAAATCGATCGCGGAGTCTTGACGATATGGGACTTTAAGACTTGGGCAGGGCTGGGGAGATACTGTGGAAAGAGTTTGGCAAGTTCGTTAAGGGTTGCTTCTAAGATTTCGCTATTGGGGCGATCGATCCAATCCGCCGCAGGGGCAAAGACTAGCTCTAGCATTGATTTGTCGGGGTCGGCGTATTCCTTACAGGAGTTGCTCATGTCTGAATAAACGCTCAGCAGGGGCGATCGCGAAAATAGGGTGTGATCGATATCGGTAAGCTTGCGATCGAACCAGATCTGCACGCTAATTACGGGTACGCCTTCAAGGTTGTCTAGCTGCTGAAAATAGGGCAATCCTTGCCAGTTTGCAGGAATATAGTTTTTAAATGCGTCCACTGACATCGCCGAAACGTAAGCATCGGCAAAAATTTCGCGACTGGGGGAGCCGTCAGTACCTTGGACGATTAACTTTTGCACATTGCCATCTTGATCGGTGACGATTTCCTTGAGAGCCACGCCTGTATACACTTCGCCACCTCTGGCTACGACATGATCCACGATGGGCTGACAGAGACGTTCGGGAGGTGCGCCATCGAGATAGGCAATTTTCGAGCCGTCCTTTTGTTGGAGAAACTTATTGAGGGCGCGGAGGGGAATCGTTGCCGAAATGACATCAGGGTCGATAAATTTGAGGGATTTACAAACGGCAATAAAAATATCGGTGGTAATGTCTTTACCAATGCCACGCATTGCTAGCCATTCCTCGAAGGTGTATTTATCCATGGAGACAACGTAGTCATCGCCACGCACGATCGCGGGAATTAGCCCGATCGCAAACCGAATCTTTTGATTCCACGTGAGCATATCGTTGTTGCGAAGAATCGAGACAATGATATTAAAGGGTGAAGGAATATCGGGTACATCAAACCATGACAATACCCCTGGCTTTTCAGGTTGATTAAAAATTAAAGCATGGCGTTTCCATTGCAGGCGATCGAGGATATTTAGCTCGCCCATCAGTTGCAACATATTGGGATAAGCACCAAAAAAGTTATGCAGCCCCGTTTCGATCCAGTCGCCATCAGCATCTTTCCATGCTGCTACTAAGCCGCCGAGAACGTTACTGCGCTCTAGCAAAATCGGCTGATGTCCCAAATCCACCAAATACTTGGCACAGGATAATCCTGCTAACCCTCCTCCAGCGATCGCCACGCGCATATTTTTTCGATACCTGTACTTTTAAATTTTTATGCTTAATAATCTCCATCTTACTTTGCAAAGCTTAATAATTTACTAATTACTAATTTTTATGGGCAAAAATCGTCGAGGAACCCATTTTTGTTTTAAGTTAGGATGGCGAACGCAAATTCATCTGCAAATTCATCTTAGCTAGTATGGTCAAAAGCCTCGTTGATTCCCCTCAGATATCTCCCACTCCCTCGCGCAAATTATGGATGGCAGCGATTAAATTACCGATGTATAGCGTGGCGATCGTCCCGATTGCGACGGGGACTGCGGTTGCTTATCGTGATACTGGGGCAATCAACTGGGCGGTATTTACAATCTTTTTAGGCGCTGCCGTTGTTATCTTAGTTTGGGAAAACCTTTGCAATGATGTATTTGATGCCGAAACTGGCATTGATATTAACAAGGCGCATTCCGTTGTCAATCTTACGGGTAAGAAAAATTTAGTCTTTGCGATCGCTAATATCTGCTTGCTACTGGGCATTAGTGGCGTATTGGCAATTTCATGGCTACAGCAAGATGCGGTGGTGGTGAGTCTGGTGGCGCTCTGTTGCGTTCTCGGCTATATGTACCAAGGTCCTCCCTTTCGACTGGGATATCAAGGATGGGGCGAAATTTTATGTTTCTTTGCCTTTGGTCCCTTAGGCGTTTCCGCAGCCTATTACAGTCAAACCCAATCTTGGTCGATTGGCTCCCTTGCCGCCGCAGTTGTTGTGGGCATCATCACCAGCTTGATTCTCTTCTGTTCCCATTTCAATCAAGTAGAGGATGATCTTGCCGCAGGTAAGCGATCGCCCGTGGTGAGATTGGGAACCAAGAGGGCTTCCCAGCTTTTGCCTTGGGTCTGTGCGGTAATTTATGCGGTGACAATTGCGGCGATCGCCTTGCAATTTTTCCCAGTCTGGACAGCGATCGTATTAATTAGCCTGCCTATTGCTTGGAAACTATGCACCTTCATTGGCGATCACCATGAGCAATCGGAAATGTTACTCAACTGTCGATTTATTGCCGTAGCTTTGCACTTTGTTGTTGGTTCATGCCTGAGTGTCAGCCTGATTTTCTAGAATTTTTTATACATAATTCGGCATAATTATAGCTACAGTCACTTGAATTAGGACAAATCAAAGAATTAATTGGCGGCACTTCGCGCCACCAATTAATTCTTGGGGTTTATGTTCTAGTAAATTTGGCGACAGCTATAAAAGCCAAAACCAATAAGGTTTTGAGATTCCCAAAATGGCGTTGCCATTTTGGGAATTGGTATTACTTGACTTAGGACAAATCAAACCCCAAGAATTGATTGG
>NZ_LIRE01000080.1 GCF_001402795.1 Pseudanabaena sp. 'Roaring Creek' | reverse complement strand
CAAAAGCTGTAGCGCACGCTGCGCGTGCGCTACAGCTTTTGAGATTGTATGCCTAGATACTTGAAATACCTAGGTTTTTAATGTCTTGCTAGGATAATCCTGTAAGAACGGCAATAGATTTTGAGCAAGAGTTACGGGATCAACCCCCATTTCTGTCCTTTGTCTTACTAGCCACCTTGCCGCCTGAGAATGCCACAGGGTCGCGACGATCGCGGCATCCTTGGCGGTCATTCCCTGCGCCAACAAACCACCGATCATTCCTGCTAATACATCACCACTACCACCTCTGGCTAGGGCTGCCGTACTTTCTGGATTGATCCAGACTTGAGA
The DNA here is from genome assembly GCF_001402795.1 of Pseudanabaena sp. 'Roaring Creek'. Lineage (GTDB taxonomy): Bacteria > Cyanobacteriota > Cyanobacteriia > Pseudanabaenales > Pseudanabaenaceae > Pseudanabaena. Next base: position 16,859 of record NZ_LIRE01000080.1, on the reverse strand, counting down.
ATGAGCTTGGGAATTAGATCGGGCAAGACGCTCAGGCTCGGACGGACTGGCGATCGCCGTTCTTGCACCCTTTAGCAAAATGGTTGATTGGGTTTGACTTACCGCAATTTGCAGGGCTTCTAAGCGCTCAACCTTACGCAAGTCTGGAAATAGTCGGCAAAACTCTCCCCAATGGGGGGTCAAAACCGTGGCACGGTTACGATTCGATAATTGTTGATTGATGCGAACTTTCCCCATAGCAGCTAGCCTATTTAATCCATCTGCATCAAGTACGAGTGGTTGATCGCTATTAATTACCTGCTCCACAATAGCCCCTGCGTCGAGGGAAAGTCCACAACCACAAGCGATCGCTTGGTACTTTTGCCAATCTAAATCGGGGAGTGAGGCGATCGCGCCCGATGGGGTCTCCGTACAGCCGATAACCAGAGCATCGGGAACTTGGGCGAGCATCAACGGTTTGAGAGAATGGGGAACGGCGATCGATAACATTCCCACACCCGTTGCCTTTGCGCCTAAGGCAGCTAGTATGGCTGCGCCACCATATTGCTCCGATCCGACAACTAAGAGTAAATGCCCGATATCGTACTTATGGGCGATCGCTGATCGGGCGATCGGTAAGTGATCGCCGATCGCTGCGAGCGGATCGATGCGCCATAGGGGATGGCGATCGCCAAGGATTTCTTGGATCGATTTTTCGGGGATATCGAACCCTATTCTTTCAAGGTTGCCAATGTAGGGAGATGCGGCTTCGGACAATAGCCCCCTTTTCCACAAACCCAAGCAAAGGGTATGGGTCGCGCGGATGGCTGTTCCCATGACGTTACCGCGATCGCTATGGATACCCGAAGGTAAATCGATGCTGATAACTGGAATTTGCCAGCTATTAATGGTGTCAATGGCGATCGCCCCAGCACCGATCACATCTCGATCTAAACCAAACCCAAATAGACCATCAACGAGCAAATCGCAATCGCCCAGATCGGCTAAAGTCACAAAAGGAATACCCAGACTTTTGGCATAGCAGCCATGCACTCGCGTTAAGGGTTTGGACTTGGTAAAGGGGGGATAGATCTTGACCTGTCGCCCTTGATGATGCAATTCTCTCGCGACCACTAACGCATCACCGCCGTTATGTCCCGCACCAGCCAAGATCCCGATCCTTTTATAAAATTCAGGGGGATATAGCTCGGTTAAGCGCTGCGTAATTTTGAGGGCAACTTTTTCCATCAGTGATGCCACGGGCATTCCTGCTTGGAAAATCAAAGCTTCAATCGCTTGCATTTGACTTGCCGTGACGATTGCCTGTGATGCGAGATTCATTGTTTAGAGCTTAAAGTTTAGAGCTTAAAGTTTAGAGCTTAAAGTTTAGAGCATAAAGTTTAGAGCATAAAGTTTAGAGCATAAAGTTTAGGGCACAAATTTCTGGAGACTGGTGGGTAGGTGTTGGCGTACCCAGTTTTTCACTTGAGGGAACTGCATTGCCGCCAAGCCGCTACCGAGAATTAAAGCCACTAAAATCAAAATGATAATAAATGCGCTATTGGTCTGTTTGGGAACGGCTAATTCCGTCTTTGCCGACTCAAACTCATCGAGATCGAAATCTGGATCTTCCGCAGATTCCGACTTCGATGATGATGTCAAGGCTAATGCGCCTGCCGCCTCTTCAGATTCAGCTTGAATATCCTCTGTATCGGCTTCTGGAGAGAGATTGATAACTTCTGTGACGATCTGATTTTCATTAACAAGATCTTGCTCCACATCCTCAGAGGCAAATCGACAGCGCATCAGAGCGACCGTAATATTGTCATGTCCGTTGAGTTGGTTAGCTTGATCGATTAAATTCTGGCAACCGCGATCAAGGGACTGATTTTCACTGAGGATCGGGAAGAGATAGCGATCGCGAATCTGCTCGACCCGATCGAAATCACTTAACCCATCGGAACAGAGCAGCAATAGACAGTCTTCATCGATAAAAAATCTTTGGACTCGAGGCACGAGCATATCTGAACCCCTAGTGCCTAAAGCCTGAATTAAGGCTCCCCCATCGATCCTTTGGGATGAGTAGGCATAAAAATTGTAGCCTAGGGTAGTTTCACGGGTTGCCACATCATCGTCAAGGGTAACTTGACGCAGGCTATCCTTGGTGATGCAGTAGAGGCGACTATCGCCAATATGCATGACATATACCTCATTGCTCATCTTGCCATTAGGACGGGGCATCACTGCCATAACCAGCGTCGTTCCCATCCTTTTTTGGGCTTGACGCTGTTGCTGGTCGTTAATTGCTACGATCTGATTGTTAACGACACGGGCAACCATTTCTAGCTGGGCAATAAAACCTTGGGCAGAAAAATCGGGATCGGTTTCCGCCTGTTGCAATAGGGTTTTTAGTTGTTGCTCTAGGGTCTTGATCGCCAGAGAGCTAGCCACTTCGCCCCCATCATGCCCGCCCAGACCATCACAAACGATCGCTAGGCGATCGCGGAGGGCTTCAGGTTGTTCGGTACGCTTTTGGCGCTTGGCATCTGGATAACAGGCATCTTCATTGCCCTTATCAGCTCGTTGAATCCCCACATCAGTAGCAGTGGCAATCCTAACGTTGAGGGGCTGATTCTCCATTACATTGAGGGTCATCCGATCCAGATGGGCGATCGCACCGTTAATGTCGTATTCGCCTCGTCCCAGACTATAGAAAAATTCAGCGATCGGTTCGGCAATCTCTGGTTTAGCCAGATCGAGCCACTGTACCCAGATATCACCTAATTGGGAAATATGCACGGCAGCAACATCGGCTTGTAATTCCAGCAGGCGCACCCACATCCCATCGACCCTTACCAATCGGGGATCGATTAAAGTCCTTGCCATATTCTGCTCGGCTAGGGGCTGCCAGAGGTTGAGGACTTGCCAGAGCAGGTTAATCTGTCTTAGTGCGGAAGCTTCTGCCCATGCTTCGGCTAGGGTGGGACATAGCTTGCCTTGGCGATCGATGGGGACATTTTCTAACAAGAATACTTCGGAAAGATTGAGTTCTTCGCCCAGCAACAATAGTCCGTAAGGTCGGGGCAGGTGCAAACTCAATCTCGATAGCTTGAGGTAAGAAACCACATAGGTTTGAAATTCAAGGGGTAACTCTGGCAGGGAGTAAGCATCCGTATCCACAACAATTTGCGAAGAGAGGACATGGTAGCGATCGGCAACCAGCGAGTCGGGCGGAAAGGTATCGGTATCCAGACCGACTGCCCAAAGATATTGCTGCTCAACTGCCGTAGCTTGCTCTTGTTTTTCCATGAAGGTTGTTAATCGCTTACCAAAATTATGGGATGAGGACGGGAAAAGTTGCAGATGTCTTAGAAGTGTTTACATTATCAAATTTAAGGTCAGAATAGACTGCTTCGAGCGATATTCTATCGATAAATTAAGAGATCCGATCTGGGTATTCAAATCTGGGCATTCAAATTACATTTGGTTATTGTAGCTAACTTACAGCGCTTTGCGCTCAAACCCAAACCAAGGGAATTTTTGAAAGCGTTGCGAAGCAACGCTTTCAAAAATTCCCTTATGGTTCGTTTGATCGATATTTGAGCGATAATTGCTGTAGGTGGCAGCAAACTTGGGGCTTATTAGTTTAAAAACGCTTTTTAGCCTGACAGAATTTGCTTAGATGTACGAGTTGCTACCAGATCTATTCACAATCTGGGTATTGTATTAGGTAAGCTTTTGATTTATAGAAGCCAAATTTAGCAATAAAAATTTAATACTTTATTTTTTCCGTTTTAATATTTTATTTTTCGCTTTATTTTTTATTTTATTTTTCACTTTATTTTTCCATTGCACTGCCCTAACCCATGAAGCATCACCTTACCCATCGCGAACAAAAAGTTCTTTGGGCAACTATCGATCACTACATTCACACAGCGGAACCAGTTGGTTCTAAGGCTTTGGTGTCAGAGTACGACTTTGATATTAGCCCTGCGACAATTCGTAATGTCATGAATATGCTCGATCGCAGTGGTTTGTTATTTCAGCCCCATACATCGGCGGGGCGTGTCCCTTCGGATTCAGGCTATCGGGTTTATGTTGATGAATTGATCGATCCCGCTAGTGAGCTTACCTACAGTACTCACCAATTTCTTGCTAGTAAAAGCGATCGCCTCGGCAAGTCTAGTCTCGATGGGGTGATGCGCGATGTCGCGCAGATTTTGGCGACCCTAAGCGGTTGTATTGCGGTGATTACTGCGCCGAATATGCAGACAATGCGTATCAGGCACTTGCAGTTGGTGATGGTGGATCGGTGTAAGGTGATGGCGATCGCCGTAAGCGACACCTATCATACCGCTTCGGTAACGATGGATTTGCCTAGCGAGACTAAGCCTGAAATTTTGGAAGGTGAGTTAAATATTCTCAATAATTTTTTAAACGAACATCTGCGCGATAAAAATTGGTCAGAGTTGAATAGCGCTTTGCAATGGGACGATCTCGATCGCCAATTTCAGCAATATGCCGTGCTGTTACAACAGTCTTTACAGCAGTTGATGAAATTATGCGATCGCACGGCATTGGGGCAAATGTTTATTAGCGGCTTAACCGAGTTATTACGTCAGCCTGAGTTTTCTAATTTGAGGCAGGTGCAAAATATCGTGCAGTTACTTGAAGCCGATCGCGCTTCGTTAATGGCTCTCATTGTCGATCAACCCACTCCTTCAACTAATTCTGTCAGCATCAGAATCGGTTCTGAAATCTCCATTGAGCCAATTCAGAACTGTACTTTTATCTCTAGTACCTATCTCTGTGATGATAAGCCTGTAGGAACAGTGGGCGTATTGGGACCTACGCGATTGGGTTATACAAGGGCGATCGCTTCCGTACAGGCTGCGGCGCTGCATCTCACTGACGCAATTAGTAAATGGTAAATTATTCAGTCAGCAAGTATTCAGTCAGCAAGTATTCAGTCAGCAAGTATTCAGTCAGCAAGTATTCAGTCAGCAAGCCCTGTTTGTGATTCGATCGCCCCTTCGGCATCATTAGCGATCGCTTTTAGGCGATCTAATGTATCCGCATTCACTTCCTGCCACATCCCACGCTGATGCGCTTCTAGCAAGCGTTCCGACATGTCTCGTAATGCCCAAGGATTGCTAGATTTAATAAAATTCTGAACTTCAGGATTAAAGGTATATGCCTCCGCAATTCCCTCATACATGAAATCCGAAACGCAGTTTGTCGTCGCATCATAGGCAAACAGATAATCGAGGGTTGCCGACATCTCAAATGCGCCTTTATAGCCGTGACGCATCGCGCCCGCAATCCATTTGGGATTAACGACCCGCGATCGATAAACCCGCGCGATCTCTTCACGAAGTTTGCGCACCTTGGGCTGTGCCATCCGTGAATTATCGCCAAAATAGACCTCTGGAGCATTACCAGATATGGATTTGATGGCGGCGGTCATGCCGCCCTGAAACTGATAGTAATCATCGGAATCGAGAATGTCATGTTCGCGATTATCCTGATTTTGCAGCACTATTTGCATATTGCCGAGGCGTTGATTAAAGGCTTCAGGAGCCGATTTACCCTCAGATTTGCTGGTATAGGCATAGGCGCTCCAATTAATATAGGCACGGGCTAAATCCTGCTCGCTCTCCCAGTTTTGCGACTCGATCAAGCCCTGTAAACCCGCACCATAGGCGCTTGGTTTTGAGCCAAATACGCGATAACGCGATCGCTCTTGCGCCTGTGCTAAAGTCAATCCTGATGCTTGCCAATGGGTCGATTCTTCTTGAACTTTTGCCGCTAAGGGATTCTGATCGGCGGGTTCGTCAAGATTTGCCACCGCATTCACCGCACTATCAAATAAATCGATCAAGTTGGGAAACGCATCTCGAAAGAATCCCGAAATCCTCAAGGTGACATCGACACGGGGACGACCCAGAATCGATAAAGGCAGGATCTCAAAATCAATCACGCGCCGCGATACGCCATCCCAAACGGGTTGCACGCCAAGCAGAGCCAGAGCTTCGGCTAAGTCATCGCCCCCCGTTCGCATGGTCGAAGTCCCCCAAATCGATAGCCCTAGGGTTTGTGGATATTCGCCATGTTCTTGCGTGTAAGTTTCGATCAGCACATCCGCAGCCTTGCGTCCGATATCCCAAGCGGTTTCCGTCGGTACTGCCCGAATATCTACAGAATAGAAGTTTCTGCCTGTGGGCAGCACTTCGGGTCTACCCCTTGTCGGTGCACCTGATGCACCGCTAGGCACATATTCCCCATTGAGTCCCCGCAGAAGATTCGTAATTTCTTGCTTGGTTTTGTAGAGAGAGGGGAGAAGACGATCGCGAATCCATGTTAGTTCGGTCGCAATCTTCTCGCTAATGATCCCCCCCAGCCCCCCTTGTAAAGGGGGGAGAATTTCAATTTTCTTCTTCCCCCTTTTTAAGGGGGATTGAGGGGGATCATTGTCAACTAAAGCTTCCACCAACTCCGCCGCATATTCCTCGATAACTTCCACAGCATCGCCAATAATCCGACAATTCTCTAAGAGTGGATGAGAACTTAATGGAAGTAACTCGCCTAAATTCGCAGTCAGAGGATCGAAGTCTAAACCCCAATCCTGCGCGATCGCTCTAGTTAGCCCCAAACGATTAGCCGTCGGATTACGGGCGATCGCTACGACCAAATCCCTTAACTGTCGCCCCTCTGGACATTGCCCGAAAATATGCAACCCATCGCGGATTTGCGCTTCTTTGATTTCGCAGAGATAGCCATCGGCAGTGGTGAGAATTGCATTCAGCGAATCCTCTAGGCGATCTAGGGAAATCCCCAAATCTTGATGGAGATTTTCCTGTTTGATCGTGTCTATCAAGCGATCGCGAATCATGCCCAAACGAGAGGGATCGAGGGTTTCTGCTTCATAATATTCATCGATCAAGCCCTCTAATTGCTGCAAGCCGCCGTATAGCTCGGCGCGAGTCATGGGCGGCGTAAGATGATCGAGAATGACTGCTTGCGATCGCCTTTTTGCCTGAGAGCCTTCCCCTGGATCGTTGACAATAAAGGGATAGAAATGGGGCATCGCTCCAAAGGCGGCTTCAGGATAGCAATTTTCTGAAAGCGCTATGCTTTTTCCGGGGAGCCATTCGAGATTGCCATGTTTGCCGATATGGGCGATCGCATGGGCGTTAAACTTATCGCGCACCCAATGATAGAAAGCCATATAGTCATGGGTCGGTTCTAGATCTGGCGCATGGTAATTGAGCGTAGGATCGAGATCGTAGCCCCGTGATGGTTGAATCCCGACAAAAATATTGCCAAATTGCATACCAGCGATCGCCAATTCTTTCTCACACTTCGGCTCATTCCATCTTGACTGAATTCCATTTTGGACAGGTTCAGGCAAATTCTGGAAATAGTTTTGATAATCTTCTAAGGCTAAAGATTGATTAACCTGACGCAATCCAAAGGATTCGCGATCGTTAGTCACGCCTGTGGTTAGCGACTTCATCAATTCATCGCTAGTTTCAGGGATTTCCCCGACACTGTAGCCCGAACTTCGCAAAGCTTTAAGAATCTCCAAACAACTGGCTGGCGTATCTAAACCCACCCCATTGGCTAACCTCCCATCGCGATTAGGATAATTGGCAAGAATCAGCGCAATTTTGCGATCGCTCACCTCCGTATGCTTTAAATCGACCCATTTAGCTGCCAGATCCGCCACAAAATTAATCCGCGATCGCATGGGTTCATAGGTCAATACTTCCGTTTGCAAGGCGAGATTCTGCCCCTGCATCGCTTTAAAAGAAACTGCCCTCGTAATAATCCTGCCATCGACTTCTGGCAACACCACATTCATCGCCATATCGCGAGGATTTAGTCCCTGCGTACCATTTGCCCAAGTTTTTTTCAGCCCACCACTAAAAATCACCTGAAACACAGGCACATTTAAAGCTTCCCAAAGATCCACTTGCGGCGTATCCGTTTTTAAACTGGCTAAAGAGAAACTGGTGGTATTTAAAATCACATCTACTTTCCGCCCAGATTCAGGATCGGATTCAGGCAGGCAATAGCGAATTAATTCTGCTTGGACATCGGGTTCTTTGAGTGATGAAACATAGATGGGTAAAGGTTCTAAATTGCGATCGCGTAATGCTTCACATAAAGCAGCGATCGCTGTCGTATTTCCCGACAAATAATGAGCGCGATAAAAAAGAATCGCCACCAATCCCAGATCCCCCTCAATCCCCCTTAACAAGGGGGAAGAAGAAAATTCTCCCCCCTTTCTCAAGGGGGGCTGGGGGGGATCTATATTCTGAACATTAGACAGAGTTATGGAATAATAACCCCCTATTCTAGGCACTGGTTGCGGAAGTTCGTATTCTGACGCAATACCTAAAAATTCTTTCGCAATAAACTGCAATAAATTCTGATAATTGGATATTCCTGCTTCAATGAAATATTGCCAAGCCTGATTCACGATCGTAAGCGTCGTTGTGGAATGGCTGGTTAGATTTGGATCGGGACGCTCATCCCCTGGCAATACGATCAGGACTGCACCAGTTATTGACACAGTTTCCTTAACGACCTCTAATCCATAGCTCCAGTAAGACTGTCCTCCAATTAATCTGACAATAATCACCTTGGCGCTTGCTAAAACCTCTTCGGCATAGGTATCGATCGCTATTTGTTGCTGCAACTGCAATATATTTACTACCCGAATCTGCGGAAAATCCTCAGGCAAGTTCGCAGTAGCCGCCGCAAGGGTCTGGATATCCGTATCGGCAGCCGTGATAATGACAATCGGCGCAGGTTGCTGATCGACAAAAACAACGCTGTCGGTGGACTGGTTCCAGCCCCCTGATATAGTAGCAATACGGTGCATTAGTTATTGAGTTCGGCTAGGGAAAGGTACAGGAAAAAGGCAATGGCAATTATTATCGCAGGTGAACGCAGTGGTGTGGGGAAAACTACAGTGACTTTGGCGCTATTAGCGGCGATGAAAACGCGATCGCTATCTAATCAAACCTTAGTGCAATCCTTTAAGGTTGGCCCCGATTACATCGACCCGATGTTCCATTCCTATATCACGGGACTACCCTGCCGCAATCTCGATCCCGTTTTAACATCTGAGGACTACGTACGCTCCTGCTTTGCCAAGCATTCTCGACCTGCCGATTATTCTCTGATTGAGGGAGTAATGGGACTATTTGATGGGGCGACGGGAAAGGATGACACTGCAAGTACAGCCCATATCGCCAGATTATTAAACGTACCAGTGGTTTTAATTCTTAACTGTGCCAGCACATCTCGTTCTATTGCGGCGATCGCCCACGGATATCGTACCTTCGATCCGCGTATTCAGATTGCAGGCGTAGTTCTCAATCGCGTTGGTAGCGATCGCCATTTAGAATTGCTTACCCAAGCTCTTGAACCTCTTAATTTACCAATTCTTGGCGTTCTCCGTCGTCAAGATAATATTGCTATTCCCGATCGCCATTTAGGACTCATTCCCACCGCCGAAATGTCCGATCTCGATGGCATTATCGATCGCTTGGCATATCTTGGCGAAACTTGTTTTGATTGGGAGAAATTATTACCATTAATGGGAAGCCCTCACCCCCTCACCCATGAGGATAGGGAAGTAATAGTTGCGCCCCCTCTCCTGCGGGAGATTGGGCTGGGGTGTGGGGGGCTTCGGATTGCGATCGCCCAAGATAAAGCCTTTAGTTTTTACTATCCTGATAATCTCGATTTATTTCGAGAAATGGGAGCCGAGCTAGTTCCTTGGAGTCCAATTAGCGATCGCACCTTACCTGAAAATATCCAAGGGTTATACTTTGGCGGCGGATTCCCCGAAGTATTTGCTACCGAGTTAACTGAAAATAAAACCGCAAGAGAATCCGTTCACAAGGCGATCGCCGCAGGAATTCCCACCTATGCCGAATGTGGCGGTTTGATGTACCTATGCGATCGCCTTGTCGATTTTGAAGAACAATCTTTCGCGATGGTAAATATTTTCCCGACGACAGCCAAAATGGGTAAGCGGCTCACTTTGGGCTATCGACAGGCGATCGCCTTACTAGATAGCCCGTTAGTCAAAAAAGGCGATCGAGTTTGGGGACATGAATTTCATCGCTCATCTTTAACAGAAATAAGCGATCGTCCCCTATATTCTCTCCAAGGTTACGATTCCCATTTACAATATCCGACGGAAGGATGGCAAAAATATCAAGTTCATGCCTCTTACAATCATCTCCATTTCGGCGCACAGCACCATCTATTATCGAGATTTCTCGTAAATTGCCAAAAATCCAACAATTGATTGGGTTAGCAGATGGTCTGCATTTAAAACCAAACCCAGTAATACCAAATCACAAAATGGCTACGCCATTTTGTGATTTGGTATTACAGACCAAGAGTTAACAAAAAAATAAGATAGATAAATCGCTTTGATAGCAATATAGTTAGACTGGATTGCAAAGCTTTAGTCGCAAGGAGTTGAGCCGTTTGTTTGTTACCCTTATGAAATTCTTGCCATGCCATGTTGGCATAAGAGGAACTTTCACGCCGTCCTCTGATATAGCTTAACTGCATTATAGTCATGGGATGGCTGATTTGAATTGATGCAGGTAGCCAAGCAAAAGCATGAACGTAATTTGGATCTAATATTATTTTAAATGCATCCTGCAATTCATAGGATGGAGCTAGATCGTAAAATTTACTTTCCGTCTGATGCCTTGAAAAAGGCTGCTTACCAAATGCTTCTGACTCATCTTTGCTGGGGCTGTTAATAAATTTCTTAAGTAAATCTTCCGTAACTCGCTGAAAATATTCAGGCTTACATTCTTGAGGCTGTAAATGTTTTGTGAGCATCTTTGCAAAATCAGTAACCGCCTGATGCTGAACTAAGACTCCCCAAGCAATCCCGCTCTCATTTTTCTCAGAACGAAGAATGGGGACATAACTTTCATTCTGTCTTTCGTATCTCACCGTACTGCCATGATCCCCCGCCATAAATAACTCTAGGATCTGTGGGTCACACAGAAAATAACGTTCGGAGCGATCGTTAACCTTTAGAAAATAGGGCATTAATAGATCGCTAGGAAAAGCCTGAGTACTACTAAGTAACCCAAAGAAAAATCCTTTTAATCCTGTATCAGGATAGATTTTCCCTGCCGCTAATAGATTACTTAGCGATCGCTGAGATTTTCCAGACCAGCCAATATCAACCGTTGCAAAAGGTACTCCATCTGCCATCCCCTCCTGTTTAAAGTATCCAACAGCTTTCTCTCGATAGTTAGAAGCCATAGATAGGATTAGTTCTGAAACCGATTCTTCTTGAAAGACTTTTTTCAAGGTGTTTTTCTCACTATCCGTTAGATCTTTATCCCAACTATTCGATAACAATCCATAATTAGTTAAAATATTTGAAATCGTCTCAGGCTGCAAATTAACTCTCTGACAAATAATACGAATTGAAAGAAATCCAGGATTATCAAAAAGCCAATTAAATTCTTGTTCGCCCAATGATTCAATGGCAGGGAAGTGAAAAGCTTGTCTTGACCCGTAAAAATAGCGGCAATCAATTGGATAATCCCACTGACTACATATTACTTGCGCGACCTTGTACAGAATTTGACCATCTCTCGCCATAAAATAAAGTCTTTTAATGCCCTGTAACTCCGCCTCCGTTAAAACCCAATAAACAAAACCAAAAATTAGCGGAGAAATGACATTAGATGAAGTATTCCAAATAGTCTGTTTGCTTGCTTCAGTTTCAGCCCCCTGTAACCGACATAATCGACTCGTTTCAGCGAGAAGAGTGCGAAAGCCAAGAGGTAGACTGATATTACCTGCTACCAGGTTTTCATAACCGTTCATATCGGCTTTCAAAGAGTTTGAAAATTGCATAATCTTGCAGGCTCTAAGGTGAAAACAACTCAATCAATTTTAAACGCTTTATAGGTAGTTCTAAAAAGGAAAGAATTTACATCATCAGGATGTGCGGCGCAAAGCGCCGTCCATCCTGACCTATATAGCAAGGTTTGATTAACCCCAAAGATGAGTGGCGACGCGAAGCGTCGCCACTCATCTTTGGGGTTTTGCCTTTTTTAATATAGGAGATTTAAGTTGGAGATTTAAGTGCCTTGATAGAGTGCTATATGTCTTTCTAAAAAAAGCTGCTTAGAAAATTTATGTTCAACATCTTGGCGAGCTTGCTGGGCGATTCGATCTAGAATAGGAGACAGTAAAGCTTGACGGAGAGCATTGTTTAAAGCTTCTTGATTAGTAGGTTCAACCAAAAAGCCGTTTTGACCAGACTGGATCATCTCAGGTACTCCACCAGTAGAAAATCCCACAATCACAGTGAATGAAAGCATTGCTTCTAAAACTGTCAGAGGAAGATTATCAGCAAGAGAACAAAACAACATAATGTCAGAGGCAGCATAGATCTTTGACATAGCCTCAGGATTGCTAATGAATCCCATCTCTAAAACCTCTAAACCTTGCAGCGCTGATCTGATCTCATCATTACAATGTCCCACCGCCAACACAACAGGAGCCAAATCTCGACAGCTTTGTAGAGCTTCAATAGCGTATTTTACGCCTTTATGTGGGGCTGCCAAATAGTTTGCAGATATAGTCACTACTTTTCTATGTTCTGCAATAGAAAGAATTCTTTTAGCTTCATTTCTATTAAGAATTGGGCAAGATTCTGGATCTATGCCATTAGGGATAATTACGGGGGGTACTTTATATGACAAAGATAATTCTGCTTGATTGGCAATCCATTGACTAGGAAAAATATAGCGAATCATATTGTTTTTAGAAAGCCATCTCTTGATAGATTGAACTTCCTTCGTCCGATCGCGTATTCTATCTTGCCATCTATTTTGTGGTAATTGCGGACAGTTGTGACAATGACTAATAAATTTTTCGCAGCCAGAAGGATAAAGGCAACCGCCTGTAAAAACCGAGCAATCATGTACGGTGAAAAAAGTAGGTTTCTTTTTAGCAGTCAAAGCTAAAGTTAAAGGTGAAATTGCACTATAGAGATCGTGAAAATGAAAAACATCATAGTTCTTTAACTGATAAGCAAGATTAAACCAATATTCAACGGGGAAAAATTCGTTGAATCCTAGCTTATTAGTCAAATAATGGGTTTTTTGGTTGATTTTTTTAGCCAACCCATGTCCGTAGAGATCTTTTTGAAAAGGAACAGAATTCGTGTTACCAACAGCTACAAAATGATCTGCTACATAACCAATTTCATTTAGCCAAGTCGCTAAGTCCTGAGCAACTCGACTCGCTCCACCTGAGTTTCTATTGGATTTGCTAATGATTGCAACTTTCATAAATAAACTCAAATAGATTCTATTCTTGTAAATCGATACGAAATCTATACAGTTAACAATTTAAGTGTACATGAAACAACACCATCGATTTCAGGCTTCATACCATAACTTTCGGTAACAAAATCGATTACTTCCATTTCAAATGAAGACTCTATATAGTCAAAAAATACTCCATCGTTAGCAATCCATAAACCTACTACATAGATTCCCGAATTTAAGTAAAGATTCTCAATCCTAAGATTCACATGATTACTTCCCTTGTTTAAATATATTATTTGACCAAGTTTAACGGTATCAGCATTGACCAACTTGTTACCATGTTGATCAAAAATTATTATCGCGAGTCTTGAAATACTCCTAGATTGATTTGATTCAATATCTAACAAGAAATCCAGTGGACCATTGGTATAAGGTTGAAAGTTTGTGTTCTCGTTTAGACTGCTGTATTTGGCTCCAAGGAAACGAACATCTCCTGTCCCAGAAGTTCGAGGAACATTTGCTAAATTAATCCACTCAGTAGGTGAAGCTTTCCCAGAAGTACTGGACATGTAACGAACGATCACCTCTGAGGTACTCCTAAAATCTATTAGATTACCTCGCTCAAGCATAACGCATTTAGAACACAAACGTTGAATAGCATTCATATTGTGACTTACAAATAGAACTGTCCGCCCCTGATCTTGGGATATGTCCTCCATTTTTCCAAGGCATTTTTTTTGAAAGTTTGCATCACCAACTGCTAACACTTCGTCTACAATCAATATTTCTGGCTCTAAGTGTGCAGCCACAGCAAAGGCTAGTCGAACATACATCCCTGAAGAATAACGCTTGACAGGAGTATCTAGAAATTTTTCAATTTCCGCAAAGGCGATAATTTCATCAAACTTTTGGTTAATTTCTATCTTACTCATGCCCAGAATTGCGCCATTAAGATAAATGTTTTCTCTTCCTGTCAGCTCTGGATGGAAACCAGTTCCTACTTCTAATAAACTTGCTACTCGCCCCCTGATGGAAATTCGCCCGCTTGTTGGCTCCGTAATTCTACTTAATATTTTTAGTAATGTCGATTTGCCTGCGCCATTACGACCAATTACACCAATTCTATCTCCTTGCTTAATTTCAAAAGAAACATTTTGAAGAGCCAAAAATTGCTCGCGACTGGGATTATTTATACTTTCACTAGAAGACTTTAGGATCTTTTGGCTGAAAGATTTTATGCCATAACTTATTGTTTCTCGTAGAGATTTTGAATAGCTTGCAGATCCATCTCCTTGGTGATTAATCGTGTAAGACTTGGATAGATTCTCTACTTTGACAGCAGTTTCAGACATATATATTTCACTCCATCTAATCTTTCTATTTAAATATGCAGGCTTCTTAAATCACATCGGCGAAGGTTCGTTCCATCCTACGGAAATACCAAATTCCACTCCAAAGCAATAAAAACACGAAGGCCATTGACAAACTAAAACCTGGCAAGTAGATCTTGGAATCTCCTCCTAAAATAGCCCACCGAAAGCCATCTATTACGCCAACCATGGGATTAATCGAATATAACAATCTCCACTGCTCTGGCACAATGCTACTACTAAAACCCACTGGGGAAATGTACAAACCAAACTGGACGATAAAAGGAACTACAAAGCGAAAGTCACGATATTGAACGGTTAAAGATGCAAGCCATAGCCCTGCTCCCATGGATGCTGCGGTCGCAATTAGAATGAAGAAGGGCAATGTTAGGATACGCCAGTCTGGAACAAAGTTATACCATGCCATTAATCCAAGTAGGATCATGCCAGAGATCATAAAGTCTACAAAGCTGACGATGATCGCACTTGTGGGAACGATTAGGCGGGGGAAATAAACTTTAGAAATTAGGTTGGCATTCCCAACTAGGCTATTACTGCATTCACTGAGGGCATTGGAGAAAAACTGCCAAGGTAACATTCCAGCGAATACTAAGATCGGATAAGGTACTCCTTGAGATGGTAATTTCGCGAGCTGCCCAAACACTACCGTAAATACGACCATTGTTAGAAAAGGTCTAATTAGAGCCCATGCGATACCGATCGCGGTTTGTTTGTAACGAACTAAAATATCGCGCCAAGCAAGAAAATAAAACAGTTCGCGATATCGCCAGAGATCTTTCCAATACTGCTTTTCGGTACGACCAGCTTCAATCACGAGTTCCTTGGTAGCAGCGATATTTTGGTCGTTCATAATGTTGATTTAACTCAGTACGTTGTAAAAATATCGAAGAAATCGAAGTGCAAGTTGTCTAGATAATTTAGCACTAGTTTACTTAGCACTAATATACTTAGAGCACTAATTTAGAACTGGCGCAAGAAACGTAAGTCGCTTGTAAATAAACGACGAATATCGTCAATTTTATGCAAAACCATTGCCACGCGATCTACGCCAAATCCCCAAGCAAAGCCCGTAACTACTTCGGGATCGTAGCCAACAGCTTTGAAAACATTGGGGTCGACCATACCACATCCTCCTAATTCTAGCCAACGGCCATTCCACATAACATCAACTTCAGCAGATGGTTCGGTGAAAGGGAAATAACTGGGACGGAAGCGGATTGGGCATTCACCCAGTAGTTCTTCGACGAAGGTTTTAACAGTACCTTTAAGATCGCCAAAGGTTAACCCCTCTTCGACTGCTAAAAGCTCAATTTGGTGGAAAATTGGTGAGTGGGTCGCGTCAATATCATCCTTACGATAAACTCGTCCAGGGCAAGCAATTCTCAGAGGTGGCTCGTTTTCTTCCATATAACGGATTTGTACCGAGGAAGTCTGCGATCGCAGCAGCTTGCCATCACTTAAATAGAGAGTATCCGCCATGTCGCGGGCAGGATGGTCGGCAGGCGTATTCAAAGCCTCAAAGTTGTAATAATCGGTTTCAATCTCAGGTCCTTGAGCGACGGTAAAACCTAAGCCAACTAAGATATCTAACATCCGATCGATCGTACTTTGAATCGGATGCTGTCTGCCTTGATAGGAACGTAAAATTCCAGGCATAGTTACATCAAGGGTTTCCGCTTCAAGTTGCTTGGCTATTACTAGTTTTTGAATGCTAACCTTACGTTCTTCTAACTGAGTTTGTAATGTTTGCTTAACTTGATTGGCGATCGCGCCTACCTGAGGACGTTCTTCTGCTGATAGTTTGCCCATTGCTCCGAGAATCTGAGAGAGAGTGCCTTTCTTTCCTAAGTACTCCACCCTTAACTGTTCCAACTCTTCAGGAGTTTGCACATCCCCAACTGACTTTGTGGCGATTTCTGCCAGAGATTGCAATTGAGCAGTTAAGCCCTCTAAATCCGTTGCCATCAACGTTTCCTTATATATTTATGAAGATTTTTCTCTCATCACTTTAGCAGAAAACATACAAACTCTGCGGCTATTTTGAGATTGATACTCCCTTCCCACCCAAAGATTAGCAGTGCGGTGCTTCGCACCACACTGCTAATCTTTGGGTTTTAATGCGTATTTTTATACTGGGAAGGGAGTA
>NZ_LIRE01000674.1 GCF_001402795.1 Pseudanabaena sp. 'Roaring Creek' | reverse complement strand
TATAGTTGTTTTAAATAACTTGTAGACGGGCTTCGACTTCGCTCAGCCCTCGGTGTAAGCTAGCTGAGCGAAGTCGAAGCTGTAGTTTTTATTTGAATTATCTATACTTAGTGAAGTTCTCAATTTTTTGTCTGATGGCGGTGTGAGATTGCGCGAACGAACGGTAAATACGGTTCGGCAACTTCTTAGCGCAGATTCGGAAAAGATTGTGGTGTTAGCTCAATCTCATGAAACTTTTTTAGGTGGATTGAAACTGTATGAGCAACGTTTAGATAAGGGCTATAGTCTCACAGATTGTATATCAATGGTAACGATGAAACAAATGGATGTTACCCAAATATTGACTCACGATCATCATTTTACTCAAGAGGGTTTTATAATTCTTTTTCCACGTGATCGCCTACAGCAAACCCTTTAGTAGATAGATTGTTAATGAGATCACCTAGAACCAAAAACTACAAGTGATCGCCTACAGTAAATTCTTTAGCAGATTGATAATTGAGGCAACTAT
Source organism: Pseudanabaena sp. 'Roaring Creek' (assembly GCF_001402795.1). Classification (GTDB taxonomy): domain Bacteria; phylum Cyanobacteriota; class Cyanobacteriia; order Pseudanabaenales; family Pseudanabaenaceae; genus Pseudanabaena. Next base: position 25,196 of record NZ_LIRE01000674.1, on the reverse strand, counting down.
ATCTTGATAACAATCCATTTAATCAGAACTTTGCAGGATGACTGATTTATTTTTACAAGAATTTTATATAAAGTAAGATCAACGATGAGGCTAATGTTTATTTTCTCTATAATATTTTCACTTATTGGGGGCTTTTATTTCTATTGTGCTGTGGCAAATACTTTTAGAGCCAAAAGTCGTGAAGAGGCTATTGAAAAATTTGGTCTTGTTGTTCCTGGATCTGGTTATATTTTAGTTGGGATTTCGTTATTTATTGATAATCCGCTACTAATTATAATTTCATCCATATATTATTTATTTTCCGTATCAGTTGGTAGAGCAGTGTATGAATTAGTTATACTCAGTCTATTTCACGATAAATAAATCAGTACTCGCAGTTTCGATCGATAGATAATTGGACTAGCTAATTGCTTAATTCCAGAGATTCTAGCGCCACTCCAAAAGAAAAAAAGACTGCCAAAATTGAAATAATGATAGAAAGAACAATCTTAGAAATTACAACTTACAATACTAGCGATCGCCTTTAAGAAATAGATTGTTGGTGCGATCTAGAAATAATGACTCACAGTAATAGCGATCGCCTTTCTCAAAGTTTTCTATTGTTAGTCTTCATCTTCTTCGGACTCAAATCCCAACCATACGAGTAAGACATCTCCTAAGTCTTCCACTGGAATCGCGTAAACTTGTTGTATGTGGAACTAGGGTTACTAATGCTCGATCCCTATCTAGTGCTGGGATGCTAACAACTAAACATGGTCTGACTTTGGCGACATAGCCAAGATCGACTAGCCAAACTTCTCCACGATAGGGGCTATTCATAAGCTAATTCTTCTTCCTCTAGTATTAGGAAGATATCCTCAGCATTCAGTGTTAATTCTTCGTCAGATAATGGTTCAAAGTCTAAATAAACTGTACGCCTCAGAATTTCTGACAATAAATCTAATCTTTCTGAGTACGTTAGGTTGTCAAAGGTGTTTAGAAGCTCTTGTACTACAGCAGTCATAGCTTTATTCCTTAAGTTATATCTTAATAGATTAACACGATCGCCACTTTACAAAAATCAAACAGCGATCGCCATACCGCAAATCCTTTAGGAGATACATTGTTAATGCGATCACCTAAAAATCACGACTCACAGTAACAGCGATCGCTCTTAGGAGATGGATTGCTGGTGCGATCGCCTAGAAATCATGGCTCGCAGTAATAGCGATCGCTCTTAGGAGATGGATTGCTGGTGCGATCACTTAGGAATAACTACTTACCGTATTCGCGATCGCTTTTCCTAACAACTCCACTCTCCTGTTCTGGATTTTAATCTCTGCTTAACAAATAATTTTTAGGTATACATGATGAAGTTAAGCAAAATTGGTCAATATTAAGGATAATTATTTAGGATCTAAATCACATTGCCGTTAAAAAAAGTTAAATCAAATGAGTGAAATAGTAGAACTTATGAATCTTTCGGAGTTTGAGCTAAGACAACGTATCTCAGAATTGGGTAACTCTAGTCAAGGTGACGAGGTAGCTATATCAACACTTCTAGATTTACTTCAGGCAAATAGGGATGAAATTACAAACTGGAGCATATTGAGGGCACTAGCGAAAATTGCGGTTGGACATGATAGGACAATTCAACATCTACTAGGATTGCTTCAGACGGGACGACCTCCTAGTAAAGTTATTGCCTCTGAAGTCTTGCAAAAAATTGCTATAGGTAATGAAGCAGCAATTGCCTTTTTGATTGAGAATATAGCTAACACCACTGATGAAAATTTTGCTCAAGTTGCGGCAGTAATTATTGAGAAAATTTCACGCGATAGTTCTTTCGCATCTCAAACTCTAATTAATTTAATTTACAATAATACCGATCCCAAAATCCGTGAATTATCTATTAAGATTATTTGTCAAATTGATTTAGGAAGTAAGGAAGGAATAGATGCTATTCTTCACATCCTCAAAACAGGCGAAGGTTTTACTCAAAGAGTGCAGGAGTATTTAGCCGTAAAGGCTGTAGGAAATATAGAAGTAATTGCTTGCCTGAAAAGGATGATCCGAACATCTGGCGAAGATCCCTTAATTTCTAATGCTCGTACTTTTGCCGCAAGAGCATTAATGGAGGTTAACCGTTCTCCCAATGTTCCTAATCCTTCTTATAACAGGTCAAGAGTAGGAATTCCTATGCAAGAGGTTATAACTACAAAAGCGGAATATTTATCCAGTATTAACAATGATGTTATCAACGACTATCTAGAACTCATTAAAATTGGTAATTCTGACGAGCATAGTATTGCCGTATATAATCTCATTGATATAGGCAAAGGAAATAACGACGTTTTTGAAGCCTTGGTGCACCTTCTAGAAAGTAGTCAAGATGATTATCTTAGACGATTATTAATCCCTGGACTATCAAAAATTTCTTTAGGTGTTTCTGAAGAAAAGAAACGAACTGGAATTGAAATTGTCAGGAATCAACTTAAAATATGTCAATCTTCTTTTGAGAAGGCTCAACTTGCAGGTCTTTTAGGTTCTCTAGGTGGGGCTAATCAAGAAACAATTGATATGTTAGAACAAATAAGAGAGGAAGGCGTTAATGCTGATCGGGAAAGACTTCAGCAAGCAACTCAAAGAATGCAAGAGGCAGGGTTGTCAGAAGAGCAAATTTCCAATGCTCTAGCTTCTATGTCTTCAAACTTATCAATTGAACAATCTGCTGCAATATATAATCTTGGACTCATACAGGGTGAAGTTAATGGTATCGGAGTTTTGTTAGATAAGCTCAAAACTATTACCAGTCATGAAGAACTCGCCACAATTCTTGTCGCCTTGAGAAAACACGGCAGCGATCACCCTGAAGTTTTTGAGGCATTGTGTGAAGTGGTGAGAACAGCCATAAGTCCAGATCTTTATGGAATGGCAATATGGGGATTAGTTGATATGGGAGATGATAAGCCAGAAGTAGTTAATTTGATGAATGATGCGATCGCTTCTCATCCCAATCCTTTTGAGGTGCTGATGGTTAGAGCAAGTATTTACGAACAAAGACAACAACTCGATCAAGCTTTAGAGGACTGCGATCGGGCAATTAGCCTGAATACAGAAGATGCGAGTCCTTGGTTTATCAAAAGTAAGATCTTTTTTGATCAAGCAAGATATCAAGAATCCATAGCTGCGAATCAACAACTGCTAGCATTTTTCCCTGAAGATTGGTCGGTATGGTACAACATTGCCTGTTGTTATTCTAGGCAGAACCAATTGCAGCAGGCTATAGAGGCATTAAGCAGAGCCATAGCGATCGCGCCTTTAGAGGTTAAACCTGCTGCGTTAGATGACCCAGACTTAGAAAGTCTATCTGCTATGCCAGAATTTCAAAAACTGATCAATCAGGATTGAGACAACAAATTAAGACTCACCTGACAAAGTCTCCTTGCTCAACTGCCACTTGCATTAGTTCATAAAATGAACGGTATCTATGAGCACCTGGTAACTTATTCCCAAAATGCCATGCTTCCCATTCTCCTGTTTCGGGAAAAATGACCTCTGGAATTAGTAGATAAATATCCCCATCACCACCACGACAAGTTACTTCTAGGGCAGTTTTTAGATACCTGTTTCGCATATAAACGCAGTCTTGGTTATCCCCATAAATGAAATACTTTTCGTCAGGAATATCATCATCATCTGCCCAAGCATCAACCCAGTCTTGATTTCTGGCTACAAACCAATCTACTTCTTCAGTTGACCAAAGATTCATTTCAAATCCACACCTAGCCCAACCGTTAGAAACTTTGAGAAACTCACGATAGGAAGGGGGAAATTTAATACCAAGGCGATTTTCAGCCGCAACGATTTGCTCTTCAGAAGCGCTAGGGAAGCCTAACCATTTTGACTCAATCATTTCGGGAGTAATATCCCACTTGTCATAAGCTTGATAGACTTCCTGCTCTTCAAGATCTGCAATAATTTTATGACTAAACTCGCGGAGTAGTTCTTCCCAATTAAAGGTTGACGACATATGCTTAAAACCACTATGGCAATACGATCACAGTTTGTCAGACAAATAAAATATTGGCAAGTTTTATCAGTAAAGTTAGAGCTTATTCGCCAATGACCGCCTAAGATCTCACAGCAATAATATAAGCGATCGCTTTTTAGAAATAGATTGTTGGTGCGATCTAGAAATCATGGCTCACAGTAATAGCGATCGCCTTTAGTAGATAGATTGTTAGTGCGATCGCCTAAAAATCACGACTCATAGTAATAGCGAGCGGCTTTAGAAGATAGATGTTGAGGCGATCGCGGCAATATCCAGAACGATCGAGATCGCTGTGATAGCGGTTTTTAGAGCGGGTCGCAACTTAGGTTAAAGTAGGAATCTTAAAGAGCTTTCTAAATTTAGATTATCGTTTTTGGGTATTCAGCGACCCCAATTAGTGCATGACCATCAAGAAGAGAATGGCATTGCAAAGCAATGCCATTCTCTTCTTGGATTAATTATTTTGCAGCAGCCAAACATTCTCTCTTGCCGCACATTTTCCCTTCAAACCACCATCAACAGTTGTGCTGCTGAGAAGAGTTAAATTATAAGTACCCAGATAGTGCTGGCTTACTTCCTCGTTACTAATTGCAAAAGGAGGTCCAGCCATTGAGCTTTGGTCGTATTCATAGCAAATTAGCAACTGCGGTGCTTTATGAGTAATCTTCATTAAGTGTGTTGTGTATTGATTGCGTAGAGCCTCAGGCAGAGCCACCAAAGCAGCCCTGTCATAAATTGCATCGACTACGCCAAGCATCTCGCCAGACAAATGAAATATATCACCAACAAATATGTCAATATCTATCGCGCTGTAGCGCTCTAATTCACCAATTCTCGAGATTTGGGGCTCTACCCCAAGTTCTACAAACAATTGCTCGATAGCGATTTTGCTCAATTCCGCTCCAGCAACTCGGTAGCCATTAGAAAGCAACCAAGAAATATCAAGAGTTTTGCCGCACAGTGGTACAAATACAAGGCTTCCCTTTACTAGAGATAGCTCTTTAAAATATTTGACCAGTAGTGAGTTAGCCTCTCGGTTGTGGAAAGCAATATCATTCTTTTCCCACTTTTGATGCCAAAAGCTTGCATCCATAACAACCCTTTTAAACAACCCTTTTAAACAACCCTTTTAGCAATTGATTTACAACTAAAATTTAGTTGTAAATCAATTGCAGTTTATGATACTCCCAAAAAGGAAAGAATTTATATGGTAAGGGTGGACGGCGTAAAGTGAGCCACCCTTACCTATTTCGCACTAAGTAGCTAGGCATAATTAATTACAAACCAAAACCCGTAAAGTTGCGCCCAGTAGGGGCGCAACTTTACGGGTTTTGGTAATTTACTTTGCCCAAGCACTTATCATAGCTATAGCCACTTATTTTTTGATTAGGCTGATAACGTTAAAGAACAGACCCAGAGTCTATGCCGCTTAAAATCTAGAACGCGATCGCAACTTTATTGAGGCATCCAGCCTGCAAACTGCTTCTCAACTGCCTTGAGGGGAGCGTGAATCTCAGAAAATACTCCTTGTGACACAGGATCGGGATAAACATCTTCAATACCATTTTCAACTGCTTGCAAAATCAAATTGGCAACTTCAATCGGCGCGACCTTATCCATTGGAACTGCTTCTGCCATATCCGTATCAACTGGACCGGGAAATACACCAATGACTTGCGTTCCCTGCGCGGCTAGTTCGGCGCGGACACCTTGGGTTAAGGAATTAAGGGCTGCTTTAGAAGCGCTATAGGAGCTAAAAACAGGTGCATTAGCAACGGATACTACCGATAAAATATTGACGATCGCGCCGCCACCATTCCTCTTTAAGATTGGTGCAAAAGCGCGAACCATTGAGAGCGTACCGAAGTAATTGGTATTCATCTCCCACTGTGCCGTTTCGATACTATTTTCGACAAATAAACCCCCAGCACCCAATACGCCAGCGTTGTTAATTAGGAGGTTCACATCTTGAGCTTGCTCAGCCGCTGCAATCACTTGTTCGGGATTGGTAATATCTAAGGCAATGGGAATAATTCGATCAGTCGCGATCGCGACGATATCCTTGAGCGACTCAATCGAACGAGCAGTAGCGTAAATGCGGCTTGCACCTGCTTTGACTAGGGCTTCAACATCGGCTTTACCAATACCGCGATTTGCACCTGTCACAAATGCGATCGATCCTTGAATGTTCATAACAATCTCCTATTTTGATTGGTTGAGGTTTGGTTGATTTGAATTTGGTTAATTTAGGTTTGGTGAATTCAGTCGAAGCAGCTTAACGCTTTGGCTTTCTTAGTTGGTGTTTGACTTACCCGCTTTCTATATTTCTAATATTGACTCATGCAAACGCATTTGATAAGACAAAAAAATGGAATATGATTTATCCTTATTTGGCATAAATCAACCTATGGATCGCCTCGACTGCATTCAAAGCTTTGTGCGTGTGGTAGAAACGGGAAGTTTTTCGGCGGTAGCTAAGGAGTTTAGCACCACTCAGCCTGCCATTAGCAAACAAATCGCTGCCTTAGAAGAGTATTTAGATGTACAACTCCTAACCCGTTCTACACGCAAGCTCCAGTTGACGCAGGAAGGAGAGCATTTTTTGGCTCATTGTCAATTGCTTTTAGATGCGGCTTCGGAAGCGATCGCCAGTGTTGGTAAGCGTCAAAACCTTACGGGGAAGTTGCGCGTAAATTGTTCCGTTTCCTTCGGACAGTACCAAATCATTCCCTATCTAAAGGAATTTCTCAGTCGCTATCCCGAACTGCAACTGGATCTATCGATGAGCGATCGCTTTATCGATTTTCTCGAAGAAGGGATCGATCTCGCAATTCGGATCGGTGAAGTAAGCAACCCGAACTTAATCCTGCATCGCATCGGTATTACTCGGCGAGTGACGGTTGGTTCTGTCGATTATTTTCGCGATCGCCAAGAGCCGAAAACACCTGTGGATTTACTCGAACACAATTGTATTGTTTACTCGAATCTGACGACAGGGAATAATTGGCACTTTCAACTTCCAGCTGGTGGCTCGACCCAAGTCACTGTCAAGGGTAATTTGCAAGTGGATAGTTCTAATGGAATTCGCGAGGCGATTTTATCGGGTTTGGGTATAGCAGTCTGCCCTGTTTGGGTTCTGGGGGATCTCATCCATTCTGAAGATATACAAGTAATCCTCAAGGACTATCAGCCCATATCCCTGCCGATCTACGCTGTCTATCGTCGAGGACGCTTTATTCCTGCCAAAGTGCGTTGTTTCATCGAATATTTCACAGATAAGTTCAAGCTCAATCCTTGGGTGTCTGGCTTATAACTAGTAAGTAGCTAGGCATGAGTAAACTTAAAACCCTAGGATAGCGTACCGCCTGCTACGCGGGCGGTACGCTATCTGGTTTTGTTTTTTGGCTACTTAGAAGGATAGCCTCTTTCTCACCAATCTAGAAATGCGTTGACGGAACGTATTATTCAATCTTTCAATATGATTAGTTTGCCCAGTTTCCTTTCCAACAGGTCTATGACGTTTACTAGGAATAACTTTAGAATAAGACTGCCAAAAGTCGGTATAAGCAATAGCACATTGACGATAAACAGGAGGCTTGACCTGTAGAGGAACCTGCCTAAATTTAGTGTTAACGTAGTTTTATAACCATGAAAAACTTATACCCGTAGCTCTAGCAATGTCACTTAGAGAAATTCGCTCCAGTAGGAGTTTATCAATTAATAGTTTAATGTCCAAAGAAACACTTTGATTATTAGGATTAAGCACAAACTGACGACCACAATCTTTACATTGACGTTTAGGTTTACCATTGTGAGTGGAACCATTCTTAATGGTTTGATAAGAACCACAATGAGGACAAGATTGTTCTGAATTAGTGTTATTAGCAATCTGTTCAAGATTTTCATCTTGAACAGATTGCTGAGACTGATCCAACAGAAAAAAGATTACGGCTAGAATAGTTTTCATAAAAAACAAGATTCCGAAGCTTATTTTTAGGAGAGATTTAATATTAGTAAATATTTTACACAACCTATACTAGTTAGGCTATTAGCTTCACCACTACTTGCAGATCACTACCGACAGATTGTTAGTGCAATCGCCTAAAAATCATGGTTCGTGGTAAGAGCGATCGCGTTTTGGGGATAGGTTTCTGGTGCGTTCGCTTTTTGCTATTGAAATAGGAAATTAGGCGATCAGTTTATGGTGAAGATGATATTATTTTTCTAAAGAGCAAGAGTAAATCATGACTAAAAGTAACAGCTTTACAGCCATTATCTACAAAGAAGATGATATGTACATTGCCGAATGTCCAGAGGGGGGTACAGTCGATCAAGGAGAAACAATTGAACAGGCGATCGCAGGATTAAAAGAAGCGACTCGGATGTATTTAGAGGAATTTCCTCTTCCAAAAACGTCACCTAGATTTGTGACCAGTATTGAGGTTAGCTATGCCTAAAATGCCACAAATCTCAGCAAAAGAAGCAATTCGTGCGTTAGAGCGCTTAGGATTTGAGCAAGTTCATCAAACTGCTGGAGCAAAGTAATGAAAGAGTGGTATAAAGAAGACCTTGCATACATTCATGATGTTGGTCATAGCGATTATGCTCTCAATTCAGCCCCTTACATAATCGCAATTTTGGCTCAAAACAACATTCGAGACGGTTTAGTAGTGGATTTGGGCTGTGGAAGTGGATTGTCAGCATTAGAACTCACGAAAGCACATTATCAGATTTTTGGGGTAGATATTTCTGAGTCTCTGATTGCAATCGCTAGAACCAGAGTTCCAAGTGCTGAGTTTCGAGTTGAGTCACTATTTAAGATCCATATCCCATCTTGTAATGCGGTTATCTCAATCGGTGAATGTCTCAATTATCTGTTTGATGATGATAATAATTATCAAATACTTTTTCAACTTTTTGAGCGTATTTACAACGCATTAGCTCCGGGGGGTATTTTTGTTTTTGATATTGCAGAACCTGGTCAAGTGATACAGGGCATTAGGGTTAAAAGTTTTTCCGAGGGTGAGGATTGGATAGTTCTTGTTGACAAGGAGGAGGATCAGGAGAAGTTAGTCTTAAGCCGTCGCATTGTCACTTTACGCAAGGTGGGAGAATATTATAGGCGAGATGACGAGTTACATTATTTGCGTTTGTATAAAGCAGCAGATATTGCTGAAAAGTTGAGACAAGTCGGTTTTACTGTCGGGAGTATGACTAGTTACGGTGATTACAAGTTACCAAAAGCTCACGTTGCCTTTGTTGCACGGAAATCAATGTGATATAGAAAATTAGGCGATCGCAATATAGCAGAGCATTTAGCAGATAGCTAAAATTACGACTCACATTAATTGCGATCGCTTTTAGAAGATAGATTGTTAATGCGATCGCCTAAAACTCACGACTCATAGTAATAGCGATCGCTAATAAGCGGCAATTAAGGAAGCATCTATAGATTGAGCAACTTCTGTCAGGCTTGATGGAGACAAAGGGAGTAATCTATTGATAGCCAAGGAGGATATTTCATTGATTACATCTGCTGTTGAAATATATCACGCAAGATTCCGCAAGGTGCTTGAGTACATTGATGCTCATCTGGATGAAGACCTCACCGTCGATCGCCTCAGCAGCGTTGCGGCATTCTCGAAATATCATTTTCACAGGCAGTTCTCCGATTTTTTCGGGATTAACGTCTATAAGTACATTCAGCTCAATCGCCTGAAGCGTGCTGCTTATCAACTAGCTTTTCGCGATCGCAGTTCGATTATCGATATCGCACTGGCTAGTGGCTACGAAAACCCTGAATCCTTTTCTCGCGCCTTCAAAAAGAGCATAGGGCAGACCCCTTCCGATTTCAGAACTCAGCCGCAGTGGAATCCTTGGCACTCAATTTACCAACCATTAAGCGATCTAAGAGTCAATCACATGAAATCAGAAATTCAACCTGCACAAGTCAATCTAATCAATTTTAAAAATACCAAAGTTGCTGCTCTTGAGCACCGTGGCGACCCAAATCTCATAGAGAACTCTGTACGCAAGTTTATCGAATGGCGAAGACAGAACAATCTACATCCTAATATCAGTGCCACCTTCAATATTCTCTATGACAATCCAGCCGAAGTTGCCCCTGACGACTATCGCTTGGATATCTGTGCAGTAACAGAACGCGAGGTAGCTGACAATTCATTTGGGATTGTAGAAAAAACTATACCCGCTGGTAGATGCGCTGTATTACGGCATGTTGGGTCTGACACTAACCTTGGTGAAAGTATCACGTATTTGTACTCCAAATGGCTACCTTTGAGTGGAGAAGAACTGCGAGACTTTCCTCCGTATCTTCAGAGAGTTAGTTTCTTCCCTGATGTGCCTGAGCATGAGGCGATCGTCGATATTTTTCTCCCCCTCAAGTAATACCAAAACACAAAATGGCGTTGCCATTTTGTGTTTTTAAAACCCTTAATGGGTTTGGTTTTCAATTCCCAAAAGTGTAGCCACACTTTTGGGAATTGGTATAACCTCACCGCAGATTAGACGAAGCCTTGGACTTCTAGTGAGTGTCACAAGAAAGCGATTGCCTCGGTGAATTCTGCCGAGAGCTCGCTAATAATCATCAATTACGGCAGATAAAGATGCGATCGCTATGTTCTAAGAGTAAATTTTGCAAAGCGATCGCTTAAAGCAAACTCTTTAACAGATTGATAATTGGTGCGATCGCCTAAAAATCACGACTCATAGCAATAGCGATCGCCTTTAGAAGATAGATTGTTAATGCGATCGCCTAAAAATTATGCCTCACAGTAATAGCGATCGCCTTTTATGCTTTCTAAATCTGACTCGCGACCGTCTCGATCGTATTGCGTAACCATTGATGCTCTTCATCGCGATCGCACAACACACTCCACAACATCGAAACTGTCCAAGATGGCGTTTCGATTGGCAGTTCAAAAATGGCGAGATTACAGGACTTAGCCATATTCAGGGCAATGCGTTGAGGCACAGCCGCAACTAGATCGCTAAAAGCGATCGCAAAGGGCAGAACTAACATGTGCGGGGTGATTAAAGCAATTCGGCGTTGTAAATTTTGGGCTTACAAGGCTCGATCGATCGCGCCTTACGGTCATAAGCCCATGAGATAGTTGAGAAAATGCTTCCAAACTCATCGTTCCATTTGTTAATGCAGGATGCCCCTGACGCACAATGCCCCCAAATCGCTCTTGAAAAATTGCTTCCAATTGAGTTTGTCTTGGCGGATCGGGGAAAACTCCCAAGGCGATATCAATCATGCCATGTTCTAACAAATCGCCCGCACTATCTTTCTCAAACCTAATGGTATTGAAATTAACGAACGGCGCATTTTGCTGGCAGAATTGCAGAAGCGGCGGAAGGAACTACAGGGCAGTAGCATTTTGATCAATGCCTATTCTCCTAGTTGGATGAAAACGGATATGGGCGGCTCTGATGCACCCTTTACTGCCGATGAAGTCGCGGAAACTGCGGCGTATTTGGCTACCTTGCCAGAGGATGGCGATCAAGGTGGTTTCTTTGCCGAAATGCGGAAGTTTGGCGGTTCGATCGCTTTGCCTTGGTAAGAAATCCCCCGATCTTTTGTCTCAATTGCTACGGCTCGCAAACCCAAACAATTAGCAGAGTTAGTCAGCAGCTATACTGACTTTGAAACTAGTTAGCCTATAAAATAGGACAGACAAATGAAATTTGGATACACGATCGTTTATGTCTCAGATGTGGCTAGTTCGATCGCTTTTTTTGAAAATGCTTTCGGATTTAGCAGGAAATTTGTAGATGATTTGGGAACCTATGGCGAACTCGATACTGGCGAAACAACTTTATCTTTTGCCGCCCATTCCTTGGGAGAATCCAATCTTCCAAATGGTTACGTTGCCGTAGATTCCTCAGACAAGCCCTTGGGCATAGAGATTGCGTTTGTAACCGATGAAATTGAATCTGCCCATCAAAAGGCGATCGCCGCAGGTGCGATCGAAATCAAAGCTCCTACAGCTAAGCCTTGGGGACAGATAGTTTCCTATGTAAGATGTCCCGATGGAACGCTTGTCGAACTATGTACTCCTATTTCTTAAAAGGTGAAAAATCATGATAGAAACGCTAACTGACCTTGTACCCGCCCAAGCGATCGCTAAATTTCCTGTCAATTCCTTTTTAGAAAGTATTGTTGTCGATGCGGACAATAATTTATTCATCACCAGTCATTACGAAGGTAAGGTCTTTCGCATCGGTGCTGATGGAGTTGTCGCAACCCATGTAGCGATCGCAGGCAAAGTAACTGGCTTAGCATTAACACCAAAAGGAGAACTGCTGCTGTCAGGTTGGGACGAGAAGGATACTTCTGTAGTATGGCTAATTGCTAGCGATGGAACGGTCGAACTTTTGACGGAATTGCCAGAAGCAATATTTTTGAATGGATTGACTCGATTGGATGGCGATCGCTACTTAATTGCTGATTCCTATCGCGGTGCAATCTGGGAATTGAACGTATCAACGAAAACGGTTAGCATTTGGTTAGAACATGCCGATCTCGCGCGAACTTCACTCGAAGAAGTTACTCCTGCGGTAAATGGTTTAAAAATTTACGATAATTTTCTCTATGCTTCCAATACGCAAAAGAAGCAGATCGTAAAGATTCCCATTCTCGCCGATCGCTTGGCAGGAGAACCAGAGATCTCGATCGCGGGAGTTAATATTGACGACTTTGCCTTTGATATCGAGGGGAATCTCTACGGTACGACTCACGTTTTTAATAGTGTGGTGAAGATCGCTTCAGATGGCTCTGTCACTACGATCGCTCAACTAGAGCAGGGCATGGCAGGTAGTACGGCTTTAGCTTTTGGCACATCTGAAGGCGATCGCACGAGCATCTATGTCACCACCAACGGAGGCATGTCTTTCCCTCCTACTACTGGGGTTGAATCGGGAAAGGTGGTAAGGCTTGAGGTTGGTATTGCTGGACTGCCATTGGTTTAAGAAACCATTCAAGAATTAGTTTCTACGGTCAAAGACTCTAAGAGATCCCCCTCAATCCCCCTTACGAAAGGGGGAAGAAGATAATTTAATTGATTCTCCCCCCTTACGAAAGGGGGGCTGGGGGGGATCTAGATAATTCTTAAATGGTTTCTAAATCTCGCTAATCACTAATATCTAAACAAATGAATCAAAGCGATCGCATGGAATCAGATGATACTCCCGTAACCGTTGATGTTGCTCTCAATGTTAAGCCTTCTTGTGAGCAGGAATTTGAGGGAATCTTAACAGAAATGATCGCTGCTGCCGAAATGTTTGAAGGTCATCTGGGAGTAAATGTCTTTCGCCCCGATGACACATCAAATCTTCAGTATCGGATTGTATTCAAATTCGATCGCCTGAGCAATTATCGGCTGTGGGAAAGTTCAGAAATTCGCAAAGGTTATCTCGCCAAGCTAAATCGATTGCTCGTAGATGAAAGCAAGCTTCAGGTTCTCACTGGCTTGGAAACTTGGTTTACTCTATCCACCAATAAGGCGATTTTACCGCCACCGCGCTATAAGATGTTCCTTCTCACTTGGGGAATTATCTTTATCTTAATAAATTTCATGAATAGATTGGTAATCCCAAACCTCTCTTTTTTGCCTCCGCCTCTAGCGACTTTGCTGGTTTCAGGGCTGATGGTATTTGCGATGACTTACATTATCATGCCAAGAGTTACTAAGCTTTTTGCAAAATGGCTCTATCCAAAAGTCTCTTAACAAATTCATTTATACGTGTAGGAAGCATGGGTAAAGATACACTGAAAAACACTCAATGAAGCTGAATTTTACTAGCTAAATCTCCATTTGGGTATGTTACCCTAAAAAATCTTGTTGTCACATTCATTAGTTGCTTTATCTGACAAGTTGTATAATATTTATTTCATGCAAGTATTTATCCTGTAATCTGCAAGATAATACATAAACTATAGAGCTACATCTTAGTTAAAACGTTCTATTCAAAGAGGATAAGAAGTATGCCAAACGAAGATCTTGCCATAGATGATATGAGCTTGAATCTCACTTCTCATTTCCCCCTATCAGAAGTTATTATGACAGAAGATACTGCCTCATCTCCAGCCAAAAATATTGATATCTTGTCCTACCGTTCATGCGATCAGGCATGTCGTCATTGCTCTTATGTGGAATCTGAAAGATCTCAAGAGAGACCACATAGTTCTGACGCAGAAGTTGATTTCATTCACTTACTAAGGTCAAACTACCCCAACTCCACTTTCTTCTTATACCCCCGCGACATTGTGACTGCAACCCCACTAATACCAGTTATGAAGGAAATCAATCAGTCAGAAACATTAACTAATGGGAATCGGCTAGATGTTGCTCTTGTAGATAGATTGCTGGAAAGCGGAATCAAGAGGATTCAAATTACTTTATTTGGAACTGCGGCTGAACAGCAACGGTATAATCGAAATTCCCCAGAAGAATTTGAGCGAATCAAAGCAAACATTCAATTATGTATCGAACGTGGATTGCGTGTGCAAGTGAATAACGTTCTGTCCCGCGAGACTATGGAGTCCATGGAACTTCTTGGAAATGAGTGCGTTCGGCTTGGTGTCCGACGACTTCGATTTATCAGATTGCAGCCTGTTGGAGATGCGATTAATTCATTTGAATCGAATGTATACCTAACACAGAGCGATTTAGAGGATTTTATTATTCCAACAGTTGAGCGTCTCAAACAGAAATTTCGCCGCCAGTTATCTCTGTATTTTGCGGTCAACTTTGGTCCAAATTTCTATGGCATGACTCCTGAAAAGGCACGGGAGATGCTCCGCAAACGATCGCCACAGTCATCTTCAGATACTTTTTGTCCAGCGATCGACGGGCAATATTGGAATATCTCAACCAAATCAGGCAATGTTCACTGGTGCTTCAATAACCTTGCTGAGGGTAATACGCGCATTGGCAAGGTGGACTGGGAAACAGGTCTTGTCACTCTTGATCGCCCTGTAGACCTATCCCGCGAAACTCTTCATAAGAAGTTGAGAGGGATTTGTGCTGCCGAAGCTTGCCCATATCAAGAGGCATGTTTAGGAGGATGCCGTAGTGCTGCAATCTCCTTTGCATCGGATGACACTTGGGAAGATCGATTCTATGCTGGTATGGATATGTGCCTCACACCAGCTTATTCTCGATACCATAACAAATCTACTTAGTTGTTGATTTCGAGAAGTTATTGGCGATCGCAAGGTTAAGAGATTGATAGGCGATCTGGGCATAATATATCACATCATTGGAGAGACCAAAATCATGATATTTTAACTTAGAGTTATTTTCAATTCATTTAGAATTACCATAGGAAGTTTTTAAAACTTGAAATAGGAGGATTATGGAAATTAACAAATTGGCTTTGAGCATGATCTCAAGCACATTGAGTATAAAAATATTGACTACTATATCCAAAATACCTGAGTCAGTAATCGTAACTTTGAACTTAGTCCTCTTCGGTAGCTGGGCTATTAGTACTGGGACTCAACTCTACATCATATTACAGGCATTTAAACAGGCATTTAAACAAGATAAATTTGACCAAGCTATTCTATGCTTGTTTGTCCCCTTTTACGTAGGATTCTTTGCATCAAAGAAATCCAATCAACAAACTAAAGCTTTTTATGTGTGGGGAGTAAGTACATTGACATTTTTTACTGTCATAGTGATTTATATTATTATGGCAGCACTTAGATTATAAAGTCAGCCTAATAATTGCTTATGATAAATCTACTTAGTTGTTGAGTTTCGAGAAGTTATTGGCGATCGCTTTCAGAATGTGTCCCGCCTCAAAGTTTGAGAAACTGATAGATGAAATACCACATCAATTTTTTGCTCCTACAATACTCAAATCATCTGATGCTGAGATTCTCCATCTTTTCGGGCAGCAATGGCTATCTATAAAGGATATTAGCGTAATTCTCAAGCTTTCGTCGATTAGAGTAGAATCTCTATTGTCAGATGCGGCGATAAAATTACGATTTTCCCGCCATCGCCAGATAAATCTATATCAACGGAGTGGAGTGGAGATGTTAGCGGACAAACTTAAAATAGAGTCTCGAAAAGAGATAGCTGAACAGCTTGCGCTTCCTCTTTAGGTTTTGTTTTTTTGTTAGAGGTTTTTTGAGAAGCCTTGCTAGAGGATTGCTCTACTCTTGGCTTGAGAGAACTTGGTTTATGGGGTTTGATTTCGACATGAGCGACTAACCAAGTTCGCAAATTCACTGCTTGCTCGGTATCCAATCTATTCAAGTCAAGCCCCTCTGGAAATAGTCGTGGATTGCGCTCGGATATCCAATCTGACTGTTCGTTAAAATCAGACATCGCAAAAGGAATGGGAAATTCAGGCATTCTGGCTAAATAGGGTAAGACATTTTCTTGTTCGCGAAAAGCCGATCGCTGTCGTTCTAATTGCTTGACTCTTTTCTGTCTTGCCTGTTTGTAATCGAGCATCGGTGCAGGATAGCCGTACATCTGCAAATTTCCTGCCAACTTTTCAATGGGAACTTCCGACAACTCTGGTAGCCAACGCTTAATAAATTTGCCCTCGGGATCGCATCTAGCGATCGCAACTTCACCTGGATTGTAAATCCGCGTCCATGATTTATCGACACAGTGAGTGACCCCTGCTTGCATTGCCCATTGATAATGGTCGATCGCGCAGTCTGCATCAAGCAAATGTTGCATAAAGTGTAAAGCTCCGTAGCGCCAATCCATTCCCAATAGGTTGCTCAGAAAGCTTGAATAGATAGCTCGACTGCGAAAGTTCAACTCTTTCCAGCCTCCCGTTGCTTGCAAACACCGAGCCGCCGCATCAACGATGGGAAATCCCGTCAGTCCCTGTTGCCATTTTTGATAGCACTCAAGATCGAATTCCCATCCTTCATCGTCAAAGATTGAGTATAGCGATCGCAATTCTAGCTGAGGTATATAGCGAAATCTCTGATGGAAGCCACTCCCCCAACGCAATCGCGAAATTAACTGCTTGCTGCTACGGCGAACCCGAAAATCGGGATCGTTGGTAAAGGCTTTAGCAAATTGCACGCATTCTCTTATCGAAATTGCGCCAACTTTGATATAAGGACTTAAGCCAGTGGTGGCTTCAGCGCTAGGATAGGATAGTTGCCAATAATAACTTTCGGCTTTGCTATCAAAAAATTCTTTGAGAAGCGATCGCGCTGGTTCCGTTCCCCCTGCGGGAATGATTTTAAGATCGCTTTTATGCCCTAGCTCTTCTAATGTGGGAATAGGTTCGCTAGTTATATCGTCTGGTACGGCTATTCTCTGGGGTGGCGGCGCGATCGGCGCATTCATATCTTCATACCAGCGATCGCGATACTTGGGATAGGCAATTAGTTCGTCAATACTAGCTGGTGGCTCGAACCAGCGTATTTTCATTTGTCGTTCGGCTAAAGCAACATTCAGCTTGGCATCTCTGACTCTGCAATAAATGCGATCGCAATCCGTATGCGCGTATATTCCCTCTGCTTGGCTTTCGGCAATCAGATTCGGTAAAATTTCTGTGGGATTGCCAATTTTTAAAATTAACCTGCCGCCAAGTTTCCGCAGATCTAGATCCAGAGATTTTAGACATTCCAAAGTAAAAGCAATCTGCGCGGGACAAGCTTCAGGATGATGCAGTAGCGATCGCTCAAAAATGTAGATCGGAATGACTTGACCTCGGCGAGCCGCTCTTTGCAGGGGCTCACAATCATGTATGCGTAAATCCTGTCGAAACCAGACAACTGTGAGCGGCATAGAATCGTACTAAAAATTTAGCTAGATAATTATTAGCGATGTGTCATTCTTATCCTTCCACATCATCATTTCGCAATTAATTACAGTATATCAAGATTCTAATCTATACGGCTTAAATCGACTACTATTGCAGCATGAAACAAATTAATGGCGATCGCAAAGTTAAGGAATTGATAGGCGATCGCCTCCAGAAAACTTTTAACAGATAGATAATTGAGGCGATCGTCTAGAAATCACGACTTACGGTAATAGCGATCGCCACTTCAAAAAAATCAAACAGCGATCGTATTCCCAATACCCCAAATTTATCTATTTAAACTTGAGCTAACTGCTGATTGTTTGATGAACGAGGTTGAATCGTTTTTTGGATTTCTTCTCCCGCCAACTCCTCCGCTAGGCGCAACTCATAAGCTTTTTGCAAATTAAGCCATAGTTCTGCACCAGTACCAAACCATCGTCCTAGACGTAATGCAGTATCAGCCGTGATACCTCTTTGCCCTTTGAGGATTTGCGTAATCCGATTTGTCGGAATATGGAGCGATCGCGCAAGTTCTGATGCACTAATTCCCAGTTCTTCTAGTTCATCAGCTAAGATTTCGCCAGCGTGAATTGCGGGTCTTGCCATAGTTGTTTTCTCCTTTAGTGATAATCGACAATTTCGATATTAAATGGATGATTTTCCGTTTCTGTCCACTCAAAGCAAATACGCCATTTGTCATTTATGCGGATGCTGTACTGCCCTTTTCTATCTCCACCTAATGCCTCAAAACGATTGCTTGGCAAAGCCATTAAGGATTCTTTATTAGGTGCAGCTTCTAGAATTTCTAGACGTTTGTATGCTTGTCTTTCAAAAGCCTGAAATTCTTTGACACGATCGCCAGCAGCAAATTTGGCTGTGCGTTTGTCCTTATATTTTTGAGGCATAGGCAAATTTTACGTGTTACGTCAAGCATAACATTTATATCGCAATTTCCTAAGAAATCAAATAGCGATCGCCTAAAAATCACGACTCATACTAATAGCGATCACCTTTAGAAAATAGATTGTTGATGCGATCGCCTAAAAATAATGCTTCATAATGTTTGTTGTGTATATTTTGTATTGACAACGTAAATACATTTTGACTAAAATACAAAATATGGATGTATATTTTGTACTAAACAGTATTAACTTCGTTTGGAATGACTAGAAAGCTCGAATTAATCCTGCTAATCATGATGGTGTGATATTTCAGCAAGCTACCGAAGCCTTTTTTGATCCATTTTTAGTAGTAGTTGACGCAAGCAGAAATGATGAGGAACGAGATGCTGTAATTGGTTTAGATAAGCGATGGAATCTTCTCTATGTTGTGTACGTTGAGCGAGAAAATGATGTGATTCGGATTATTTCAGCAAGAAAGGCAAGGAGCGTGAATATTATGAAAACTGAAGCTTTAAAAAAACGTTTAGATCGAAATCGTCCAATGGCGACTGTAACAATCCGTATTCCTGAAGATGTAATTGAAGATTTGAAAAAAGTCGCGCCATTATTAGGCTTTTCGGGATATCAGCCTTTAGTTCGGGCTTATATTGGTCAGGGACTTCGTGCTGATCTTGAGAGATTGGATGGAGATACTGTTTCTATATTTATCGAGAGTCTAAAACGTCATGGGGTAAGCGATGAGGTGATTCGTGAGGCTTTAAGTGAGGTTGCTTAGTTATATTTTCGCATGTTCCTAGTATCGCGATCGCATAGAAATCAAAACTCACAGTAATTGCGATCGCCTTTAGAAGATCGATTGTTGATGCGATCGCCTAGACATCACGACTCACAGGAATAGCGATCGCCTTTTAGAGATAGATTGTTGATACGATATGTAAAAAAAATGATTGGGAAATATTGTATATTATCCAAGTTAATAATTGAGGAAATTTCAAATGGGAGCTAATGCGTACTTTTACTTTACCAAGTATCAATCCGATATAAACATTGCATTGCAAGAATTGCGCCAACAAGAGTTTGAAGCAGGAAGGTATGACCCTGCCATGAATATGCATGATCCCGACATGTGGATGTTTAAGTTTGAGTTTCCTCCGAATGTAAAATCTATTTCTCCAGGTGCTAAACATTCATCAATTGAAGAAGCTATTAAAGAAGCTGTAGATTGCGGAACATGCTCTATCCTTGACATTGTGAGGATATCCGACTCGCCAGAGTCAAGTGCAGCTTGTCCATTATCCCCAGAGGCTTTAAAAAGACTTTTTGGTACTATCAAACCCACTAGAGAATTAGTAGAAAAAGTTATTTGTGAGGAGGAATCTATGGTTTTTTGGGAAGATGGCTACGATATGTTTGATGATTTCTGGAATGTTATTTGGCGTGGGCAGGGTAGATACATCATTTTATATGATGGAGAAGATCCTTCGGAGATTTTCTTTGCAGGTTATTCATGGGATTAATAATAGATTTTTGCTAACAATAGAAAAGCAAATCTGACAAACTCGAAACATGTTGATAGAAGATATCACCTAAAATCACGACTCATAGTAATAGAGATCGCCTCAGAAAATAAATTGTTGATGCGATCGCATAGAAATCAAGGCTCACAGAAATAGCGATCGCTTTTATGAAGATAGATGTTGATGCAATCGCCTAAAAATCACAACTCACAGTAGCGATCGCTTTTAGTAGATAGATTGTTGAGGCGATCACCTAGAAATTATGACTCACAGTAGTAGCGATCGGCTGATTTTGGGGGGCGTGAAGAGTTTGGGATTGACGTACCATTATAATTTAAGCACTAGAAAATAATATTTTGCTAAATTTATGAGTAACACTTAAGGAAATTGACACTTATGCTAACTTTGCAAATTACAAAAGATCAGGTTTTTACTTTGATCGATCAACTCTCTCTTAATGAGCAGCAAGAAGTTTTACAATATCTAGTCGAAAAAACCCGTGAGGATCGTGATGATACCCCTGATGATATTGTTGTCGAGGGTATTAGACAAGGACTCAAAGAGGCGATGAGTGGTCAAACTATTCCTCTGTCTCAGATGTGGGAGGGGATTGATGTTGAGTAATTCTATCGAAATTTTTCTGACTTCCCGTTTCAAAAAAGATCTCAGTCAATTAGCTAAACGTTATCGTTCAATTCGTAAGGATCTAGAACCTCTAATTGAGCAGCTTAAATCAGGAAAAGTTTTAGGCGATCAAATTTCTGGTTTGAATAATCAAGTATTTAAGGTTCGTCTCAAAAATAGCAATATTCAAAAGGGAAAAAGCGCAGGTTATCGGGTTATTTATTATGTGAAAACTGAAGCCAGTGTAGTTTTGGTGACGATTTATTCTAAGTCGGACACATCAGACTTAGAGAATAATGTGATCGAAAAAATTATTAAGGAATTTGTGGAGGAATAGGTATCGTTGATGCGATCGCCTAGAAATCACGGCTTACAGTAATAGTGATCACCTTTAGAAGATAGATTGTTGAGGCGATCGCTGTTTTGCTTATTGTGTTCTTGCAATTTATGTGAGTTTACTTTGTCATAGCCTTCCAGTGATGGACTAAAGTTGACTGATACCACCATCAACAGCAATTTCAGAACCCAAAATGTAGCTAGAATCTGATGTACTCAGGAACAAAACTGCTTTTGCAATTTCTTCAGAAGTGCCAAATCGTTTCATTGGAATTTGCGCGACGAATTTCTGTGCGTTTGCTTCAACAGCCTCCTGAGACAGTCCAGTTTTACTGTGAAAAGGGGTGGCAATTGCACCAGGACTAATCGCATTCACGCGGATTCCACGATCGATTAGCTCAGCAGCAAATGTTCTGGCTAGGGATCTCACAGCAGCTTTGCTGGCTGATACAACGCTAGTATTTGGAAGACCGAGACTTCCAATAAAAGAGGTATTGAGAATGATAGCAGCACAGTCGTTGAGATGAGCAAGAGATTTTTGAACGGTAAAGTATAGTCCTTTTAGATTGATTGAAAACACTTCGTCATAAATGGCTTCGGTCGTAGCTGCCAATGAAGTAAATCTTCCCATCCCAGCATTTGCGAATAGAATATCAATCTTACCAAATTTTTCTGCGATCGCTTTGTAAAGGTTGTCAATCTGCTGTAAATCCGCTACATCAGCTTGAAGGGCTAGGACATCTCCTCCGATTTCTATCGCTGCGGCATCCAAGGAAGTGCGATCGCGTCCAGCAATAATCACTCGAGCGCCTTCTTGACTGAATAATTTGGCGGTCGCCAATCCAATTCCACTACTACCACCAGTTATCAAAGCTACCTTGTTCGTTAATTTCATTATTTTTGCCTCCTATGCAAGCGATCTAATCAAAACATAGGAGACTATCTAATGGGAAGTATTTACTAAAAAGTGCTATACTTACCTAATAGTGAAAATAGCCATGAATAAGGATTCTACGCAATGGAGACACTATCGATTCAGCAGGCAAAAGCCTCACTTGCCAAGAAAAAAAGGTTCAGTTCGGCTTGCGCTGTGCCACAAGTTCTTGATCGAATTGGCAGTAAATGGGCGATTTTGATCGTTTACGCGCTCTCTCAGGGGACAAAGCGATATAGTCAAATCCAACAGCTTATTGAAGGAGTATCACCCAAGATGCTGATTCAGAATTTGCGAAAATTAGAAGGTTGTGGATTGGTAAAACGGGTTGTCTATCCAGTGGTTCCACCTCAGGTGGAATATTCTCTTACTCCACTAGGTGAAACTCTAGTTGAACCTCTGGCAATGCTTTATACATGGTCAGAAGCACATATCCATGAGTTGGTTGAGAATCCGTTAGAAAATAACAAAATGATCGAGAAGACTTATGCTTTGAAATAGGCGATCGCCTATTTCAAAGCCTTTAACAGATAGGTAATTGAGGCGATCACCCAGAAATAACAACTCACAGTAATAGCGATCGCCATAATCAAAAAATTTAATCTGCCTGTTGACACTAAACCGTCCAGACGGTATAGTTATTTTCAAGACAAGTCCATTGTCTTAATTTTTTAGTATTCAGGCAGAAGGTTATGGTTGCTGAGCGAAGTCGAGGTATGGCAGAGGCTTTAGAGGTAGGCAAGCGATCGCGATCGGCGACGCGAGAATCACTGCTTAATGCGGCGGGTGAAGTCGTTTTGCGCTTTGGGGCTGACGCTTTGACCCTTGAGGCAGTGGCAAAGGAAGCTGGCGTAAGCAAAGGCGGATTGCTCTATCATTTCCCTAATAAAGAAGCTCTACTGACGAGCATGGTCGCAAACCTGATCGCCGAGTTCGAGCAATTACTAGAGATAGAACTCACTCGTGAAAGCGAGCTTACTGCCAAGGGTGCTTGGTTGCGGGCTTACATCAGGGCTGGAGATATATTCGATCGCCAGAATGCGGCAATTCAGTCGGGATTGTTAGCGGCTGTCGCTAAGGATAGTAAATTCCTGCAACCATACCAAGAAGCGGCTATCCGTTGGCATCAGCAAGCCTGCAATTGTGGTATTGCTCCACTCAAGGCAGGTGTAATTCTCTTAGCTGCGGATGGACTTTCTTGGAATCAGTTACTAAGACTGAACTGCATTTCTGATGAGGAGCGATCGCAGGTAATTGCCGAACTAATTCGCATGACCTATGCGGATAAATGAGAATTATCTTCTTCCCCCTTTTTAAGGGGGATTGAGGGGGATCTCCAAATTTCTTTGAAATAGATTAGTAAAACATGACATCTCAATCTTTCTTTAACTCCCGCCATCTTTGGCTTGGGGGAATTTTCCTTGCGACTCTAGCTACAGGAATTTCTATTTATAGCGTCGTCTCTTCGAGCAAGCCAAATACTACAAATAATACTCCAGCGATCGCCAATGCGACCTTGCCCGTAACGGCACTGGGTCGATTGGAACCAGAAGGAGAAGTCATGCGTTTAGCGGCTCCTGTCGCCCTAGATGGTGATCGCTTAAAAGAACTGCGCGTCCAAGTCGGCGATCGGGTGAGAGCAGGGCAAATTATCGCCGTACTCGATGCTAGCGATCGCTTTGCCGATGAAGTTGTCCAAGCCAAGGCACAGGTGGAGATCGCCCAAGCAGAACTCGCAAGGGTTAGGGCTGGCGCAAAACAATCGGAAATTCAAGCGCAGGAAGCAACCATCGTGCGCTTGCAAGCGGATTTACGCGGTAGCGATGCAACCCAGTCCGCGACGATTGCTCGATGGCAATCGGAAGTTCGTACTGCGGAGACAGAGTTGGCGCGTTTTCAACAACTCTATGCCCAAGGCGCAGTCTCTTCTTCAGTTTTAGATACCAAACGCCTCACTGCGGAAACGGCTCGCGCTCAGCTACAGGAAGCACTGAGCAATCGCGATCGCCTTGCTAATACTCTCCAAGCCCAAGTTCTTGAAGCAACTAGTACTCGTGATCGCATTGCCGAAGTAAGACCCGTCGATATTGCTACCAAAGCTAAAGAAGTAGACAGTGCGATCGCCGCTCTCAATCGTGCCGAGACGAACCTTGCCCAAGCCTATATTCGCGCTCCGAGAGATGGACAAGTCCTCAAAATCCGCACGCGATTAGGGGAAAAGGTAGGCAATGATGGCATTGTCGAATTAGGTGCAACCGATCGCATGGTGGCCGTGCTGGAAGTCTATCAAACGGAGATCGATCGCGTCAAAGTTGGACAATCCGCAATAATTACAGGACAAGCATTTCAAGGCGAAGTTAAGGGTATTGTTTCGCAAGTTGGCTTACAAGTGGAACGTCAGCGCCAAGCGACCAATCAAGCAGGAGAGAATCTCGATCGCCGCGTGATTGAGGTTAAAGTGCGTTTAAGCCCAGAAGATAGCCGCCGCGTGGCTGCTTTTACCAACTTACAGGTTCAAGGCAAGATCCAGCTTTCATCTACAAATTAATATCATCTTAATATCATCAGGAGGTCTATTTATGAATATTTTCAATGACAAAATGAATGTTAGGAATGAAGAGCCGCAAATCCTTGCTCTTCAGCAATCTCAAATTTCTATTGCTGCAAAAATGATGGCGACAACTTTCTTTCCCGATCCTCTATCTTGCTATCTTATTCCCAATGAAAGCGATCGTTTAGGAATCCTCGAAAAATTTTGGAGCAAGACGATCAAGCAGGATTTTCCTTTAGGGCATGTCTATTGCAGTTATCAGGAGCATAGCGATACTTCCGCTTCGCTCGGCAATCCTCAACTGTTAGGGATTGCTAGCTGGTTGCCTCCTAACGCCAAGTCACCGTCATTATTACAATCACTTCCCCACATTTTTGAAATATTCTTACAGAATGGTTTTCTTTCCACAAGCAGAATACTTAACGTCTTGACTAAAACGGAAGCCTATCGCCTGCGTGACTGTCCGACACCGCATTGGTAT
>NZ_LIRE01000673.1 GCF_001402795.1 Pseudanabaena sp. 'Roaring Creek' | reverse complement strand
AGCTTCGACTTCGCTCAGTTAGCGTTGGCTGAGCGAAGTCGAAGCCACAGGTACTTTAATTAATAGCAAGTCCTTTAGTTTAAAGTTAAACTTTAACTTTAAACTGAATGCATAAAGCCCGATCGCGAAAGTTAATCATGAATATTACAGTCAAGCTTCGCCGCCAAACATCGCGCCATAGCAAACCCACCTATCAAATCTTTCATATCGAAGCCGATCCCGATCGCACCACAGTACTCGATGCCTTAATCAAAATTCAGAGCGAACAGGATGGCTCCATCGGTTTTCGGCGCAACTGTCGCAATGCCATTTGCGGTTCTTGCTCGATGCGGATTAATGGGCGATCAGGCTTGGCTTGTCAGAAGCAGATCGGCGAAGTGATGGGAGAGAATGATACCGAATTGGTAATCGAACCGATGCAAAATCTCCCTGTCATTAAAGACTTGATCGTGGACATGACTAAATTTTGGGATAACCTCGCCAAGGTCGATCCCTATGTCTCCACTGCATCGCGGCAAATTAGCAAAACTGAATTTTTGCAAACTCCCGAACAAAGAGCCAAGCTCCAAGCGGCTGCTAATTGTATTCTCTGCGGTTCCTGCTATTCCGAATGTAATACTGCTGCGATCAGCGCTCGCTTCGTTGGTCCCCATGCCTTGGCCAAAGCCTATCGAATCATGGCGGATAACCGCGACGATCGCACTGAGGAACGAATCCAAAAATATAACGAATCGGGATTTGTTTGGGACTGTACTCGCTGCTATAACTGTAACGAAGTCTGTCCTGTGGAAGTGCAACCCCTAGATCGAATTTCCCAAATCAAACATGAAATTCTTGCCAATCCCGATCTGCCAGAATCCACCGCTCAACGCCATCGTCACACAATGGTTGATCTCGTCAAAGAGGATGGCTGGATTGATGAAAGCAAATTTGGGGTGCGGGTCGTTGGTGATAACTTCCGCGATCTCAAAGGACTGCTGAGCATTTTCCCTCTCGGTATCCGCATGGTTTTAAGTGGCAAAATGCCCTATCCTTGGCAATTCCAAAAATCCGAGGGAGCGATCGAAGCGAAAGCCTTAATTGAAGCGATCGAGCAAGCTAAAAATAAGTAAGGTTTGCTTAGCTAAAGATGAGTGGCGGCGCTTCGCGCCGCCACTCATCTTTAGGCTTTTACGCTGCTATAAGTAGCTGGGCATAATTAAAAAAAACATAATCTGGAGCGCACGCGCAGCGTGCGCTCCAGAAAGACTACCTAAAAAATACCTGCGGATTCGTAAAGGCGACGGATGAGGGCGATGATTTTGCGATCGTAGAGAGGATCGATCGCCCAGCGTCCAGTTAATTGATGTAAAACTGGGGCAACTCCCCTAGCCACTAAATGGAATCTTGGTGCAACTACAGGTTTGAAGAGGGGCGCATTACTGGCATAGGCCTTAAGATGCTGAATATGTGCTCTCACACCTGTCCGCCGATCGGCAAAACTTGCACCCAGATTAGTCTTGGAATTAGAGATCGCTCCTAAACTCGCAAAATTATTTTGATCGGGCTCAATCCCCCTACCAAATCGCAAGAAACTAGTTTCCACGCACATCTGACAAAAGGCAATATCGTGATTCACTCCTTCAATCTCGGCTTCCTCTCGATACAAATGGGGTAAGTCACCATAATCAGTGAGCGCAGATTCGTTATTGTTTTTGAGAAACATCAGTAGTTGGACTTCCGATGCATTGCCCACACCCATGATTTGATCGATTTGCCCAACAAAAACCTTAAAGATCGTTTTGAGAGAAAGAGTCCGAGTGGTGCTATCCCATGAGACAGAAGTATTGATTTCACGCAAAGCGATCGCCTGTACATAGACGATGCTTTGATAGCGCAGGCAACAAGATAGAGGGATTTGACTGAGATTAAAACCGAGCCGATCGACCAGATCCACAGGGACAAAGACATTTCCTGCAACGAGAATCCCTTTTTCTTCATAGCCCTGACCGTTGAGATTGATACTAATCTCTGGATAGGTTACGGGTTTAACTGAGGTAGGACGATTGGCGGGACTGAAAACGGGAATCGTGGTCGCCGTTTCGTTAATCCATGTTTGTAAACCATCGGCAATGCCGATCGCATAGTCTCGCCGTCTTGTTTGCATCAACAGGCGATCTTGAGAATTGTTGCTAAAAATTACTTCCAACAAGATAGAAGGAATTGCAATTTGGCGACAAAAACTCAAGCTACCAATACTCGCGATCGTGTCTGCCTTTGCCCCACGATTGGTAATTTCAGGTACGCGCTTAGTCAAGGCATTGGTAAGAATCTCAGCTTGGCGCTTGCGCAAAGCATTATTCGTAATGTAGTAGGCAGTTGTGCCGCGTAATTCCGTCGCATTAGCGATATCAATTTGTAGAGACAACGCGACATCCTGAGATGTGGCTCTGGCATTAATCCAAGCGATTGTTTCTTCTAAATTGAGGTCATCGCTAGGTATGACGATCGCAATTCCACGCGATCGTAATTCAGCAACCACTAAATCTCTTGTGGCAGCTAATTCACTGGTTTCCATCGTTCCACCCGCCATCTCGCAGCGATCGCGAAATGACCCTTCAAAACCACCCTGACCTGCGGAAATAAATATTTTGCCCATATCCCTATCTGCTAGTTGATTTCAGCAAGCAAAAAAGTCTTCGTAAGTCTATCAGCTTTTGTCCAATTTAACTGTTTATTAAGTGATTAGGCATAATTAAAATCCAGACTAACGACCTGTGGCGCAATCTGCGCCTACGCCACAGGTTATTGATTTTATATTTAATTACACCCAGTTACTTATAGCTATAGTCAAACCCAATAGAGAGTTGCGGCGCGAAGCGCCGCAACTCTCTATTGGGTTTGATGTCCTGACTTAAGTGAATATAGCTATAGCGACAACTGCCTACTCCTCCCAATGAAAAATATGCGATCGACAATATTTAGTAATAACAGCAATCGTCATGTTGTCTCGGCTGAATGGCTCCATACCCACCTCCATGATCAGCAACTTATCATTGTGGATTGTCGATTTTCGTTAAACGATCCCGAACTGGGGCTTAAGCAATATCAAGGGAGCCACATTGAGGGTGCTCATTACCTCGATCTCAATCTTGATTTGTCCAGTCCCGTCCAAAACCATGGCGGTAGGCATCCCTTACCCGACTTTGACCGACTTGCTAGTAAGCTTTCCCAAATAGGGATAGTTTCAGGAGAGACCATGGTCGTTATCTACGACGATTCTCGCTTGGGTTTTGCCGCAAGACTCTGGTGGTTATTGCAGTATATGGGACATGAGCATCGGGCAGTGTTAGATGGTGGCTTCGCGGGATGGCAAGCACAGAAATACCCTGTTAGTAATGAAATTCCCGAAGCAAAAGCTGGCAAGTTTATTCCCAAACTACAAACAGAACTAGTTGTCGATCGCGAAATGGTAAAGGCTCGTAAGGATTTGCCAGAAGTCGTCCTTGTGGATTCGCGTGAAGGCGATCGCTATCGAGGCGAACGCGAACCCATCGATCCGATCGCGGGACATATCGAAGGCGCAGTTAATTATCCTTGGCTGGAAGTTACTAACGATCAAGGTTTTGTAATTGCCAATCAAAGCGATCGTTGGCAGCAGGTGCAAAATGCTCAAGAAGTAATCGTATATTGTGGTTCGGGGGTAACTGCTTGCGTGAATTTACTGTCGCTGCAATTGGCAGGAATTGAGACTGGAAAACTGTATACAGGAAGTTGGAGCGATTGGTGTTCGTATTTGGCATAGACTTATAGCTACTGCCAGTCTTGTTAGGACAGAATTAAAACCCAAGATCGTATTGTTGCGCGAGGCGCGACAACACGATGCCACTTACTTAGCAATCGGTTAACCTAGGACTAGCGATCGCGCCAAATCTCCAAAATCTCCAACTAAGCATCATGTCAAGCGAACAAACACATCCCACATTTTTACTCGTTGACGGACATTCCCTCGCGTTTCGAGCCTTTTATGCCTTTGGTAAACATCCCGAAGGCGGATTGCGCACCTCGACAGGAATCCCCACTAGTGTTTGTTTTGGCTTCTTGAAAGCATTAATTGAGATGCTCGATCGCGAAAAACCTGCTGCCGTAGCGATCGCCTTTGACCTTGCCACCCCGACATTTCGTCATGAAATCGATGATACCTACAAAGCAAATCGCTCCGAAACTCCTGAGAGCTTTATTCCCGATATTCAGAACTTACAAAAAGTATTAGCAGCGATGAATCTGCCAGCGATTACCCAAGCAGGTTTTGAAGCCGATGATGTATTGGGAACGCTATCTCAAGCGGCGAGTGCGGAGGGCTATACCGTCAAGATCTTAAGTGGCGATCGGGATTTGTTTCAGTTAATTGATGCTGATAAACGGATTTCGGTATTGAACTTAGGACAAAAAGATAAGATCGTCGAATATCACGCCGATCAGGTGAAAGAACGGCTAGGAGTCTTGCCCACGCAGGTTGTGGACTATAAAGCCCTCTGCGGTGATGCTTCCGATAATATTCCTGGGGTGCGGGGGATTGGCGAGAAAACGGCGGTCAAATTAATAGAAGAATATGGCAGCTTAGAGAATATTTTGGCAGCTTTGCCCAGCATGAAGGGAGCGATTAAGACTAAATTAGAGCAGGGGATTGAGGATGCGAAGCATTCGCAATTTATGGCGACGATTAAAACCGATGTGCCACTTCCCGTGGCGATCGCTGATTGTAAATTGACAGGTTTTGACACTCAGGAGTTAATCCCACTATTAGAGGAACTCGAACTAAAAGCCTTTGTGAATCGAGTCGATCAGATTCAGGCGAAGTTGTCGGGGAATTATGAGAAGAAACCCTCACCCCCAGCCCCTCTCCCTGTGGGAGAGGGGCGCAAAACATCATCTCAGAATGGGGATGATGATGAGCTATGGTTTGACTTTGCTAAGCAAGAGGAGAATCAAGCGATCGCTGCTTCCGCATCTTTGAAATTAGATGTACAAATTATTGACACGATCACAAAATTAGAAAACCTATGCCAAATCCTGAGCAACAAACAACCGACAGCATGGGATACGGAAACCTCGGCATTAAATCCCTTTGAGGCAGAGTTAGTAGGAATTGGTTGCTGTTGGGGAGAATCCATTAGCGAAGTTGCCTATATCCCTTTAAGTCATATAAGTCATAGCTCTGGGCAAAACCTGCAATGGGAAGAAGTAAGAGCAATTCTCAAACCAATTCTCGAAGATGCTACCTATCCCAAATACCTACAGAATGCCAAGTTCGATCGCTTGATGTTTAAATCCGCAGGCATCGAACTAGCAGGCGTGGTCTTTGACACGATGATTGCTAGCTATGCGATCGATCCCGAAGCTAGTCATAAGCTTGACGATCTGGCGATGGAATTATTGCAAATCCGCACCGTTAGTTATAAAACCCTCGTCGGTAAACTCAAATCGATCGCTGAAGTAGATATCCCCGCTGTCGCTCAATATTGCGGCATGGACACCTACATTACCTATCATATTCGACCAATTTTAGAAGAGAAATTAAAAGAGGTTCCCGAACTATGGAACTTGTTCCAAAATCTAGAAATGCCCCTAGAGTCAATCCTTGCAGAAATGGAATGGCGTGGCATCAGGATTGACAAGGATTATTTGAGTGTTTTTTCTCAGGAACTAGAAAAGGATTTAGATGCTTTAGCGATTAAAGCCTATGCCGAAGCAGGACAGGAATTTAACCTCAATTCACCAAAGCAATTAAGCGAAATTTTACTTGAACTACTGGGTGACAAATTCACGAAAAAATCCCGTAAGAGTAAGACAGGTTATTCCACTGATGTTGCCGTTCTGAATAAATTGGAAGGCGATCATCCACTCATTGACACAATTCTCGAAAACCGTACTCTGGCTAAGCTCAAATCCACCTATGTCGATGCTTTGCCATCGCTGATTCAGCCCAAAACTGGGCGCGTGCATACGGATTTCAATCAAACTGTAACTGCCACAGGACGCTTAAGTAGTTCCAATCCCAATTTACAAAATATTCCCATTCGTACTGCTTTCAGTAAGCGGATCCGTGCGGGATTTTTGCCCAAGGAAGATTGGATTTTACTGGCTGCTGACTATTCCCAGATTGAATTGCGGATTCTTGCTCATTTAAGCCAAGAACCTGAATTGATGCGAGCCTTTAATGCTGGGGAAGATGTGCATACAGTCACAGCACAACTACTGCTAGAAAAAGAAGAAGTAAATAGTGAAGAACGTCGTCTCGCCAAAATCATTAACTATGGCGTTATCTACGGCATGGGAGCGCAGAAGTTTAGCCGTGATATTGGTGTCTCCGTTAAAATAGCCAAGCAATTCATTGAGAAGTTTAATCAGCGCTATGAACGCATTTTCACCTATATGCAAAGCGTGGAAGTGGAAGCTGAACGCGATGGCTATGTCCAAACCGTGCTGGGCAGGAGACGCTATTTTCGCAATCTCAAAGACATGGCTGGCTATCAAAAGGCTGCCTTGTTGCGATCGGCGGTTAACGCTCCAATACAGGGAACCAGTGCCGATATTGTGAAATTAGCGATGTTACGGGTGCATGAAATTCTCAAAGACTATCAAGCGCGATTGCTACTGCAAGTCCATGACGAACTTGTATTCGAGGTTCCGCCCGATGAAGTTGATGAACTGCAACCGAAAATCAAAACCGCCATGGAATCGGCGCTAGAGCTGTCAGTAAAGCTAGAAGTGGATATTCATACGGGCAAAAATTGGATGGAGGCTAAGTAATACCAAGTTACAGCGCTTTGCGCTCAAACCCAAACCAAGAAGAGCTTTCAAAGCTCTTCTTGTGGTTTGTTTGATCGATAATTGCTGTAAGAAATGGCTACGCCATTTCTTAACTTGGTATTACTTAGGAACTCAATGTCCTCTCAATACGGCGATCGGGAATTAGCCACATAATGGCTACGGCAACATATAACATGAGAGAGAGCCATGGGTTTAGGAAAGAAAGCAGAACTGCTAGGGCATAAATCACCACTGAGATTTTGCCTTTAAAATCTCTGCCAAGGGCGATCGCCAATGTAGAATCTTGCCCATGATGAGAGATCAATAGACGGCTTAGAATGTAATAAGCGATCGCTGACATCATCAGTACCACACCATAGAGTGCAACTGGTACAGCAGAGAACAAGTTCTCCCCAGACCATGCTGTTACAAAGGGGATCAGCGATAGCCAAAATAGCAAATGCATATTTGCCCATAAGACTCTACCATTAACCTGTCTCACTGCCTGCAGCATATGGTGATGATTATTCCAATAGATTCCCAAGTAGATAAAACTAAGTACATAACTCAGAAATACGGGAATTAAGGGACGTAATGCTTCTAAGGTTGATTCATGGGGAACTTTTAACTCTAACACCATGATCGTGATCAGAATGGCGATAACGCCATCGCTAAAAGCCTCTAATCTGCCTTTGGTCATTGTAATAGATTACTCCTTTCGTTCTTAGTTCAAAACTAAGTTAGGTTTTAATTATGCCCAGTTAAGGAGCTGAGTATAATTAAAACCCAGAATCAAGAGCTGTAGCGCAAGCGCAGCGTGCGCTACAGCTCTTGGGGGTTTATATTTAATTGTACCCAGCTACTTACTTAGAAGTTTTATCATAAACCGCACAAGTACGTATTTACAGCGCTTTGCGCTCAAACTCAAGTCAAGGAAATTTTTGAAAGCACTGCTTTGCAGCGCTTTCAAAAATTTCCTTGACTTGAGTTTGCACTGGCGGCAGCTATAATTTATAGCTCCCAGAAGTTTTTTTTCTTTTTAGGTTTAAGATTTGGCTGCTTCCAAACTTGATTTGTTTTTGGCTTATTCATCTGTGGTTGAGTTATAACAGGAGGGGGAAGCATTCCGATCTGACCACCAGTGCAGTATTCGATAGCTTCATAGATGTCATCTAAGGATACTTTAGCGATTTCTTCCCTGAGACGGGAGAGACTTTTCTCTTGCCCTAAATCTAAGGCTTGTTGAATATCGTCCTGATTGATACTTATATCATTGAATAGCTCTCGGTCTAAAGCATCGTTAAGGACATCTACTAATTCTTCAGGACAAATATCACACAAAGTGTAGGCTAGTTGAGAGTAAAAAAATGAATCTGGAGCAGCTTCATCTCCTGTAAATAGTCCACCAAAGAAAGATAACAGTTCCGATCGGGGAACAATTCCTTCAACCCACGCATAACTCATCGCAACAATAGCGGAACCACGACTAAATTCATAGGCATTCTTGTTGAGGATGAGGGATTTTATCCCCTCAATGGAGCCTCCGCAAGTTCGTAACAAAAGAATTGGTAGACATTCGGTGACAATGTCCCCAAATAGTTCTTCTGGGAAGGGCTCAGGCAAACTGAACAAATCGATAATTACTTGATGAGCTTGTGGTTCTTGAAAATGCCCTAACAAGATTAGGGCATAGATATATAATTCATCATCTTGCTCTTTTAACTGTCTTTTAGGATCGTCTCTAACTTGTTCCAAAGCGGCAATGAGATGGGGCGTGATTTCTTCTTTCTTGTCCAAGACCGCTTCAAGAAACTCGGGACTATATTTGAGTTCAAAAGATTTTAAGCCAGTTAAAATTGTATCTGTGTTCATTTTTTTAACTCAAATATCTTGTTAATGGTTTGCTTCAAATAGTATGAGATAGAAAAGTTTTGATAAGTATTTTTGAACTAGTATTTACCTCATTCTTTCAAAATAGCCTAAACGTAGTAATTATGGGTAAAATTTCCAAAATTTAATCTAACCGATTTTATTGTTTATCGCGATCGCTAAATCTTGTTCGCTATCTAAAAAGCCATCAAGCCATTTAGTCCTCCATTAACCAGCTCATGACATTTCCCATCTATTAATATCATTAGCTCGGCATCTGTCCAGATTTTCTTAGCTGTTGTTGGGGGTGAAAGTGATATCGGGGACATATAAAACTCCTGCTTGCTTAGACTGGATTAATTGTATTTTAAGCAAATTTTGCCATTCATAAAGGAAGATAGTAGATCTGACCTTCTAGTTCTCCTTCGAGACTACAATCTAAGAAACCATTTAAGAATTGGATAGATCCCCCCCAGCCCCCCTTAAAAAGGGGGGAGAATTAAATTCTTCCCCCTTTTTAAGGGGGATTGAGGGGGATCTCTTAGAGTTTTTGACCGCAGAAAGTAATTCTTAAATGGTTTCT
>NZ_LIRE01000741.1 GCF_001402795.1 Pseudanabaena sp. 'Roaring Creek' | reverse complement strand
CTAAGTATTTCAGCAGAGCGTACCGCCCACTTACACCAATTCACGAAAGTGTGACAACACTTTTGCGGATTAAACACCAAACCCAGTAAGGTTTTGAGATTCCCAAAATGGCGTTGCCATTTTGGGAATTGGTATTAGCTCTGGATTTTAATTATGCTGAGGTACTTACTTAAATATTCTATGGTCATAGGGGCTAGAGAGGCTCTAGCTCAAAATTACAAATTTGTAATTAAAAATCGGGGGATTTAGTTATTCTAATTAGGTTCAATTCGTAACATTTAGAACGTAGGTACCTCAATCCTAAATGGGTTGTGAGAGGCTTTGGCTCCGCTCAGCCAGTTTGATATTTGAGCGAAATCGAAGTCCTATCTTTTTCATAAATGATTTAGGACTGCTATATCGCAATTTATTGCGATTAAATTAAAAATTGAGCCATTCAAAAATTTGGGTAACTGTCAAAGTTAAATCAACTCCACTGAGAACAGGCACTGATTGTACCCCTTTAAACATCTGAATGCGGCGATCGCTAGATATTACAAAAATATTTTGTTCTTCAGAATCGAGCATCCATCCTAACTCTGTCCCATTTTCGATGCAGTGTAATATATTGGCTAAAACCTTGTTGGGGCTTTGTCTATGGGAAAGAATTTCCATTGTCCAATCAGGATAGGTCAAAATTTTATTGGCTATTTGTCCATCAGGGTCACGGGGAATACGCTCCCAGCGCAATACGCAAACATCAGGAACAATTGATGCGCCGCCAAAGGTACAGCGTAATTCTGGAAAAGCGATCGCTATCTTAGAAAATTTAACTACTTGATTGATAATTTCACAAAGTGTGCCTTGCAATAGACTATGTTTACCCTGTGGCATTGGTTTTTGACTGATTTTGTCGTTAATAAATTCTGAGGCAGGTTTGGTCTCAGGTAGTGCTAGAAATGTTTCTAGGCTATGGGGTTTTGCTGCTGTGATGACCATATGGTTTTCCCTTTACCTTTTTGCTTTTACCTTTATAGCCCATTACCGATCAAGACAAACACAGCCCAATAGTAGGGATAGGATAATTTCTCATCTTTGTTATTGGGTAAAGTGCCAACGACTCTAACGCTATCGCGATCCGCCAATCTATATTTGAAGTGTATCTTGAGTATGGCGAAACCGATGGCAAATGTAGAACTGGTGATTTTTGATTGTGATGGCGTATTGGTTGATAGCGAGTCAATTATCAATCGCGTGTTCGCTGATACTTTAACTGAATGTGGATTTCCCATTACCTATGCAGAGGTCACCCGTTTATTCGTTGGGAAATCCGTGGCGACCTCTATTGAAATCCTCCAACAAATTTATGGAAAACCCATTCCATCTAATTTGTTAGATATCAATCGAGAACGGGGCATCGTTGCCATGAAGCAGGAACTAAAAGCGATCGCAGGAATTACCGAGATTTTACAAGCGCTGACCCTGCCAAAATGTGTTGCCTCCAATAGCAGTCCTCGTCATATAAGGTTAGCCCTAGAACTAACGGGACTTTTAGACTATTTTGATGGCAAGCTCTATAGCTGTCATCATGTCGATCGCCCAAAGCCTTTTCCTGATGTCTATCTCTATGCCGCAAGTCAAATGGGATATGCCCCAGAGAATTGTCTAGTAATTGAGGACTCCGTAACGGGTGTGCAAGCGGGCTATGCGGCGGGAATGACGGTATTAGGTTATGCTCCGAGTCACAGTGAATCTTCCCATCGCGAGGACTTAATTGCCGCAGGAGCCAAGCTGGTATTTGAAGATATGCGGCAATTACCAAGTTTTTGGGGAGCATAGAGCTTGAGAGCGGTCTAGTGATACCAAGTAAAGAAATGGCTACGCCATTTCTTTACTTGAAAACCCTTACTAGGTTTAGTTTTTAATTCACAGATTTTAATTCACAAAAGTGTGACAACATTTTTGTGAATTGGTATTACTTACAGCAATTATCGCTCAAACGAACCCCAAGGAAATTTTTAAAAACGTTGCGAAGCAACGCTTTTAAAAATTTCCTTGGTTTGGGTTTGAGCGCAAAGCGCTGTAAATAAAATCAGAGACTTGTCTCCCGTATTGCGGGCGACGAGTCTCTGATTTATACGAAATCACAAAATGGCGTAGCCATTTTGTGATTTTAAAACCCTTACTGGGTTTGGTTTTCAATTACCAAAAGTGTAGCCACACTTTTGGTAATTGGTATTAGATCTATTTAGATCGATTTGTTTCTTAAAATAAGATAGACAAGGCTATCTACGAGTTTTTGGGAGGAAAGGGGCATGATCTCTTTGCCATACATCAGTTCCTGCGACACCACAAAAGAAACCAACGAGCCGAAAAAGATTTGAGCGGTCGCTTCTGGGTCTTTAATTCCTAATTCGGGACGATCATCAAAATACTTTCCTAGTAGTTGTCGTCCGCGTTGGATTACAGTTTGATAATAGAGTTTTGCCATTTCAGGAAATCGCGATGATTCGGCAATGACGACTCTTAATAAACTGAGATATTGGTGATCGTCGCTAACCTTGAGGAGATAGGCTTCCGCTACTTGTCGCAATAGTCCCTCGGGATCACCAGTCAACTCTTCAGAATCAAATAGAG
Source organism: Pseudanabaena sp. 'Roaring Creek' (assembly GCF_001402795.1). Lineage (GTDB taxonomy): Bacteria > Cyanobacteriota > Cyanobacteriia > Pseudanabaenales > Pseudanabaenaceae > Pseudanabaena. The sequence goes on along the minus strand of NZ_LIRE01000741.1, from coordinate 27,366 downwards.
TTTGGAAGCGTGAGATCGTAATTTGCTCAATTAGCGCCTTAAATAAACCTTCTTTGTCGTGAAAGTAGCTATAGATAGTTTGTTTGGAAACCCCTGCCTCGATCGCTACTCGATCCATGCTCGTCCCCGCATAGCCATCCCGAAAAAAAACCTGCATTGCGCCTTGGAGAATTTTTTCTTGTTTGTGTTTGCTGGTCTGTGAAGGGTTGGCGATGAGAGTCATGAAGTTAACTGCAAGAATTTAGCGAAAAGAGCGAAAAGAGCGAAAAGATTTAATTTTATTTAATTGTATTGCGATCTTGTCCATACTAGACTGTCTAGTATGATAGATAAATCCTACGCTATTTGGCGATCGCTATGACACAGACTGCCCCCACTCCACCCGAATCGACTCAGCAACAGTCAAACTTGCCAAGTTCGCTCTCAAATCCCGCCCTTGATGTCAAAAAGAAAAAAGTAAACCTGCGGCTAATTATTCCTTTAACATTAGCAATTGGGGTGATTGGTTACGGGATTTGGATGATTTTGCCCAAGCCTGCGGAAACGGTATTGCATGTAAGCGGGCGATTGGAGTCGGATGAAACCGATATTGGCGCAAAAACTGGTGGGCGCATTGTGACAATTCTCGTTCGTGAGGGGGATACGGTTAAAAAAGATCAATTGGTCGTAGAAATTGAAGATGAAGAAATTCCCGCTCAACTTAGTGGATTAAATGCGCAGATCGAGTCAGCACGCCAAGAGGAACTGCAAGCCAAGGATGAAGTTTCGGTCGCTGAAAGTCGGATTCGCGAAGCGAGTTTAAATCTTCAGCAGTCAGAAGGTGACTCGGTCGGCAGAATCGATCAAGCGCAATTTACGGTATCGGCAACAGAATCCGATCTGCGTCAATCTGAGGCGCAGGTCAAACAATCCGAGGCGCAGCTCCAACAGTCGAAGGCGGAACTGAGACTGGCGGCGCTCGATCGCGATCGCTATGCCGATCTGGTCAAGCAAGGGGCGGTCAATCAGCAGCAATTTGACCAAAAGCAGACTGCTTTGGAGACAAGTATTGCGAATCTAAATACGGCCGAAGCAAAGTTAGTTGCTAGTCGAGCGGGGGTTACTGCTGCGCGCGATCGCTTTTTGGCAGCTCAGGGTAGTTCGGTTCAGGTGCGATCAACGGGCTTGAATCCAGACATTCGCACAGCTCAACTCGATGCCTATTATTTACAAAGGACTCAGGCGATCGCTAAATTAGCGGCAGCTCAGGCAAAGGTCAAAAACGCGCAAGCATCTCGCGATCAAATTCAACGGCGCTTAGATTCCTTTAAGGTCAAAAGCCCCATTAATGGCATTGTCCAGAGTCGTCCTCTAGAGGCGGGGGCAGTGGTTGCAACGGGCAAAACTCTGCTGACAATCATCGATCCGAATGCTGTGTATTTGCGATGTTATATTCCCGAAGGGGATATCGGTAAAATTCGCGTCGGTCAAGCAGCTAGAGTATTTCTCGATTCTAGCCCGAATAAGCCCTTTACTGCCCATGTGTCGCAGATCGATACCAAGGCTTCCTTTACTCCCGAAAATATTTACTTCAAGCAGGATCGCGTTAAGCAAGTATTTGGAGTTAAGTTAGCGATCGACCAGCCTGAAGGCTTTGCGAAGTCGGGTATGCCTGCGGATGCTGAGATTGATTTGAAGTAATTAATTTAACTGAAAGAGGATCAAAAATTCATGTCACTTACTAATGCTCTATCAAGAATTGATACTTTTCTATCTCAAAATTATCCCGCTCAGTTTGCGAAATTAGGAGGAAGTTTGAGCGAAGAACAAATTAATGATTTGGGTAAAGATATTCCTTGTGTTCTTTCCAAGGAAGTCCGTGAATTGTACAAATGGCACAATGGCTCTGGCTATAGTCCAATTTGGCATAATTATTATTACATCAGTTCATTACAGGACGCAGTAGAAATGTATGAGATACTATCTACTTTTCCTGACTCATGGGAACTAAGTTTCTTTTCTCCTTTTATCTTTGATGAAATTGAATTTCTCTTTGTAGACTGCAACAAAGAAGAATCTCCTGTTTGGTATATCTTTTGGGAAGATATGGGCACTGAAATGTTGTGGACAAGCCTGACAAAAATGATGGAGAGTATTGCTGAGGCATATGAAACGGGAGCTTATTACTTTGATAATGATGACTTAGTAACTGACAATAAAAAATTCCTAGAGATTATGTGGAGAAAAGATCCTGATATTATCAGTTCATTAACTGAACATCTGAGAACTGTAAAAGAAAATCGACTTAATCACATTTCCTGTGGATATAAGAGTATGGAAAGATTTGTTTGGCAAGATATAGCTGAACTATTCAATGCAATTCTAGGAACTTCGGACAATTCAGCCAGAGTTGAAATGCTCCAAGAATTTACCTCAATCTTTTTGGATGAGTGCGATCGAATTATAAATACTCCCTAAAAACAATGTTGCTTACTTCTAATCCCTCAGTTGAAAATTCTATCTCTTTTGATTCTGTAATCTCAGTACGGAATTTGAGCAAGCGCTATGGTAACTTTACAGCAGTTAAAGGCATCGATTTTGCAGTTCAACAGGGAGAAATCTTTGGCTTGATTGGTCCCGATGGCGCAGGGAAAACCACTTGCTTCCATATCTTAGGCGGCGTAATGGAATCTTCTGGCGGCGAAGTATTGGTATTAGGAGAAGCCCCTCGTACTGCTCGCTTAAATATTGGCTATCTCACGCAGCAATTTTCGCTCTATTTAGACTTAAGTATTGATGAGAACCTGCGCTACAGTGCGGGATTGCGACAGGTTCCCGACGATCAATTTGAGCAAAGACGCGATAAATATTTGCGCTTGATGAGTTTAGAGCGAATTGGCGATCGCCTCGCAGGTCAATTATCGGGCGGCATGAAACAAAAGCTAGCTCTCTGTTGTGCCTTGGTGTCCCAGCCCCGTTTGCTATTGCTAGACGAACCGACTACAGGAGTCGATCCCGTATCGCGCCGCGAGTTTTGGGATGTGCTAGCTGCCCTTGCCGATGATGGGATGACCATTGTCGTAGCAACGCCTTATCTCGATGAAGCCGAGCGCTGCAATCGCATCGCCCTGATGTATGAAGGACAAATTAGCGAAATCGGCACATTACCGCAATTACGCGCCAATCTCGGATTGCAGCGTTTAGAGGTAAGGACATCGGCGCTGGCGGCAGCGGAAGCAGTTCTTTTAGAAACGGCAAGGGGGCGATCGAGTATTGCGGATGTGCAGACCTTTGGCGATCGCTTAGATGTGCTGGTAGAAAACCTAGAAGCTGATGAGCGTGCCGTGAGACAGGCATTTAGCGAAAGTTTAGTCCCCATTGATAGCATTCAATCCAGCGATGCAACCCTTGAAAATGTCTTTGTCACCAGACTGCGACAGCAAGGCTCCGATCCCTTATTTCTGCCGTTTCCGCGCTCTAAAGCCCAGAATTTGAGTGAGGCGAGAATGGATCGTGTGGCGATCGCTGCTAGAAATCTCCAAAAGACCTTTGGCAAGTTTCGCGCCGTAAAAGAGGTGAATCTGGAAATTCGCTATGGCGAGATTTATGGACTGCTGGGCGCGAATGGTGCAGGTAAAACCACGACGATTAAAATGCTCTGTGGCTTGCTGGAAGCGACGAGCGGCAAAATGACCTTGGCAGGACAGAGCCAGAATTTACGCAGTAGTGCGTTACGGAAACGGATCGGCTATATGAGCCAAAAGTTCACGCTCTATGACGACCTCAGCATTCTTCAGAATTTAGAATTTTACTGTGGCGTTTACGAAGTTCCTCAACATTTACGCCAACAAAAAATTGCTTGGGTCTTAGAAACTTGTGGTTTAATTGGACGCGAAAATATGTTGACGGGCAAACTTCCGGGGGGATGGAAACAGCGTGTTTCCTTTGGGGCTTCGGTGATGCATGAGCCAGAAATTCTCTTTTTAGATGAGCCGACTTCTGGAGTCGATCCTTTGGCGAGACGACAGTTTTGGCGCACGATTAATGATTTTGCACGGCAGGGAACGGCGATTTTAGTGACCACACATTATCTAGAAGAAGCGGAACAATGCAATCGTATGGGCTTTATGGTAGCGGGTGAGGTGGTCTTGCAAGGTTCGCCTACGGAGGTCAAAGCCGCCCAAGTCGGGCAGTTAATCGAACTGAAGGTCGATCGCAATCAACAAGCCGCTAATTATCTAAAAACAATTTTGGAGCCTTGGCGCGTCTCGATCTTTGGCGATCGCCTTCATGTGGTGCTAGACGATCCATCAATCGAGTTGCCAATTATGCGATCGCATCTTGCCGAGCATCACATTCAAATTTTTAGCGATCGTCCTGTGCCTTTCTCTCTTGAAGACGCTTTTATCGGCACGGTACAGCGATCGGAAGCAGGGATTGCTCACTTAGATGAGTAACAGCTAAAGTAAAAATATTAGTATAAACTCGCAGTTAATATCAAAGACACTTCTTATGGTTAACGACCTTACCAACTCCCAACGCGATCGGCAAAATATTCTGAACAATCGCTATGCGATCGAAAAAGTAGAAGAGCATCTTGCTCTTGGTGGCATTACTTATCAAGATACTCTCGTCTTTACGAAACAGCAGTTAGTTTCTCTATTTGAGGTCAGTGAAAGCACAATCGAGAAATATCTAACCAATCATGCAGAAGAACTTAAAACAAATGGATATAAAGTGCTTAGAGGTCAAGCCCTTAAAGATTTTTTAAACACTACTGGTGGTGTCGTAATTGATTACGGTAGCAAAACGACTGCTTTAGGCATATTTACTTTTCGGGCTGTTCTAAATATCGCTATGCTTTTAACAGAGAGCGATCGCGCTCGACTGATCCGCTCCCGCATCCTAGATATCGTGATTGAGGTCGTGGCTGAGCGATCTGGTGGACACACTAAATACATTAATCAGCGTGACTGTGACTACCTACCTTCAGCGTATCAAGAATTTAGTTATCGACAAGTTTTTACTGATGCTCTAGATAATTATTTAGATATGGGGAAGTTTAAATTTGGCATATATACCAACAAAATCTACCAATTGATATTTAAGGAAAACGCTAAAGAATATAGACAAATTCTTAAATTACATAACAAAGACAAGGTTCGCGACACTCTATATGCTGAGGTTCTTAAGGCGATCGCCAGTGTAGAAAATGGTTTAGCCGAAGATATGAAGATCAAATCTATCCAATTAGGGCGCAAACTTCAGCCTTCAGAATTGGATGAATTGATTAACTTTGCTGCTAGTAATCATTACCTCAAACCCATTATTGAAGATGCTCGCACAAAAATGGCAAGTCGCGATCTTAGCTTTAGAGATGCCCTCCATCAAAAGTTAGAGGCTTATATTCAAACTGTGCCAGAAACTGATTTCGAGAAATTCTTAGGAGAAGCTAGTAGGTCTTTAGAAGAACAACTAGCCCATCCAGAGATTTTAGCTGTGTTTAAACGCCTCAAGGATCGATAGTCAATGAGTAAACAATTCTTCTATTTTAATATTCATTATGCTATTGATTTGCATGATTGGATTATTAGTAATTCAGGAGGTCTCTCTGGTATCAATAATTTGGGCTTGCTAGAAAGTCCACTAGAACATATTCAGAATGATCTTTATTATCCAGAATTCGAGGATAAACTAACCCACTTAGTTTTTTCGATTATCAAATCCCATGCTTTTGTCGATGGTAATAAACGCTCTAGCATTGAATTGGGATGTTATTTCCTAAAAATTAATGGCTACGACTATATCGTGAAGAAGTTTGTATTAGAGATGGAAAATATTGCTGTTTGGGTAGCTGAAGGAAAAATCAATAAGGATCTATTAAGAGAAATCATCAAATCTTTAATCTATGAAGATGACTATAGCGAGTCGCTCAAGCTAGAGATTCTGATTGCAATATCTAAAGAATTATAAAAGTATGAAACGAATCTTTTCTCAATGTAGCAAGGAACTATCGCAATTTAAGCGCGATCGCTTGACCTTGGCTTTAGCATTTTTACTGCCATTGATTACGCTCTTTATCTTTGGCTTTGCCATACGTCTAGAAGCGAAGAATATTCCCCTTGTGATTCAAGATTACGATCGCAGTCCGATTAGTCAACGATATGTCGCGAAGCTATTTGCCACCAATCAATTTATCTTTGTGCCTTGGAATGTGAATGACTCGGTAGAAATAGCCCTCGATCACGCGATCGCTAAGGCAGGTGTAATTATTCCCCCTGAGTTCAGTCGCCGCATTGCCGCAGGAAAAATTGCCGATGTCCAAGTCCTTGTCGATGGAACCGATAGCAACAATGCCAGAGTCATCAAAAATAGCATCAAGGCGACAACTAGTGATTTTATGCAAACCGAGGGTTTAATTCCTGACAATAATTTGCTAACCACTAGCTCTCGTCTATGGTTCAATCCTGGCAGACAGGAATCTCTCTACATCGTTCCTGGAGTCTATGCGGTAGTGTTATGGATTTTCCCTTCTCTGTTATCGGCGATCGCTATGGTTCGCGAAAAAGAGCGTCAAACGATTTTGCAGGTTTATGCTTCGAGCATGAGTTCTACGGAATTAATTTTAGGCAAAGGCTTAGCCTACCTGATCATCAGTTTGGGCATCGCGCTCTTGGTAATGACTATTGGGGCGATCGTGTTTAGATTAAGCTTTGCGGGAGATCCTACCCCTTTACTATTTGCCATTCCCACTTACCTATGGGCTAGTGTTATGTTTGGATTAATGTTAGGTACGCGAACGAACAATCAAAACGCCGCCGTACAGGGGGTTGCCCTTGTCGGGTTTTTAACAGCTTTGCTCCTGTCTGGCTTTATCTATCCTTTGAGTAATATACCTTTTCCGCTTTCTCTACTGCCTAATGTCATCCCTGCTCGATATTTTATTGAAATTACTCGCGATGCCTATGTGCGCGGCACTGGTTGGATTGGAGTCTGGTTTGCCGAGATTATGATTTTCGCGATCGGGATGTTCTTTTTTAACGTTGCTCGAAGGGTTTTAAGTAGAATGCAGTTGGCGGATTGATTTTGGCGATGGGGGAAACGCCAAGGATTTAAGGAATTTATGTAATTTAAAAGAATTTAATTGAAATGGGAATGAGAGTTTAAAATGTTTAACTGGTTCTTTGCAAGTCGATTTTGGGCTTTGGTGCGAAAGGAAATCAATCAAATTTTACGGAATAAACAGTTAATTATTTTATTGGTTTTTCCGCCAACAATTCAATTACTAGTTTATGGATTTGCCCTCAATCCTGATGTGCATTTTCTGAAAATGGGTGTCGTGGATTATGCGCGATCGCATGAAAGTCGAGAGCTAATATCCGCCTTTACCGAAAATCGGATTTTTACGTTAGCGCAGGTTCTATCTAGTGAAAAGGAGTTAGGACAGCAAGTAGAACGCGGCAAGCTCACCGTAGGCATCGTCATCCCCCCCGAATTAAATCGAAATCTTGCCAAAGACCATCCCTCAGAAATCCAAGTACTCATTGACGGTGTCGATGCCAATACGGCGGGGATTGCCAATGGTTATGTCAGTCAAATCGTCCGTCAGTATAGCGCCAAACTATCAGGGCAATCCTCTACACCACCAATTGACTCCCATGTTACATTTCTCTACAATCCTGGCTTAGCAAGTAGCTGGTTCTTTGTCCCTGGCGTAATCGGACTGGTACTAACCTTGATTGGTTCGATTGTTTCCTCCATAACCCTTGTGCGGGAAAAGGATACGGGAACGCTAGAACAATTGCTCATGACTCCCTCAGAGCCTTGGGAGATTCTCCTATCCAAAATTGTGCCATTATTTGTATTATTGATGGGTGATGTCTTTCTTGCCCTTGGTTTAGGAAGATTTGTGTTTGGGATTCCCTTTCAGGGGAGCTTTTTACTCTTCTTGATCTTGTCAGGGCTTTATCTCTTTGTGGGTATTGGTGTGGGGATCATGCTAGCCACAGTTTGCCAATCACAGCAGCAAGTGGTACTCACTACATTCTTCATTAATTTGCCCATGGTGCAGTTGTCAGGAGCGATCGCCCCTGTCGAGACGATGCCTGAATTTTTTTACTATCTCTCATGGTTTAATCCCCTACGACACTATGTAGCGATCGTGCGTGGCATCTTGCTCAAAGGTGTAGGGCTAGAAGCCCTATGGATGCATGTGGTTTCCCTTGCAATTTTTGCTGTCCTCTTGCTAACCATCAGTGCCAGAAAATTCCGCAGCCAACTAAGCTAACATCAGTTCGGGTTAAGCTGGCAAATTTTAAAAGCCCAGAAATAAAAGCCTTGCTACGCAAGGCTTTTATTTCTGGGCTTAGAGAAAGGGTTTGCTTAGCAAACCCTTTCTCTAAGCCCGTTTCAAATTCTCCCGAACTCACGTTAAGCTAAATCTTAACTCGATAAAGATACAGTGCTTTGCGCTCAAATCTAAACCAAGAAACTTTTTGAAAGCGTTGCGAGGCAACGCTTTCAAAAAGTTTCTTGTGGTTCTTTTGACAAAAAATTACTGTTTGATTCTCTCGTTTGATAATTACTGTCGATTACTTATACCAACTTAGAGCGTGTTTGAGAAGTTTTTGGCAATAAAAAAAGGTGAAAAAAAGCTCCCAAAGGTATAGCCTGTCAATATACAAAAACAAAGACAGCCTTATGGAAGCAACAAAGAAATCATACCCCACAGACTTAACCGATAACCAGTGGGAACTAATAAAAGACTTGATTCCAGCCGCAGGAACAGGAGGACGAAAAAGAACCGTAGATATTAGAGCGGTACTCAATGGTATTTTCTACATCAATGCTGCAGGGTGTGCATGGCGAATGTTACCCCATGATTTTCCTGTATGGCAAACTGTCTATCATTACTTTCGCCATTGGCGAATTACCAATACATGGCAGGAGATCAACGCTAAACTACAACAATGGTATCGGGTTAGTGAAGGAAGAGAAGCAACACCAAGCGCAGGATGTATTGATAGTCAATCAACTAAAATTGCTAGCCGATTAGCATCACCAGAAGCAGTTGGTATTGATGGCAACAAGTTCGTCAATGGGAGAAAACGACATATTCTTGTGGACACATTGGGTTTGCTATTGATAGTAGTAGTTACTGCGGCTAATCTTGATGATCGCAAGGGGGCAACCATGATTTTAGAAAAAATCAACCAAATTCGTGACCGTTTCCCCCGTCTATCAACGATTTGGGTGGATCGTGGTTATAGTGGTAAAGCTTTCATTCTGGCGATTCTGCATACTTTTTACTGGTGTTTGCAGGTTGTCGTTCCTCCTGTGGGGCAAAAAGGCTTTGTTGTCCAACAAAAGCGCTGGGTGGTTGAACGTACTTTTGCTTGGTTTTCTCGCTTTCGGCGTTTGACAAGAGAGTACGAACTTTTACCTGAAACTTCTGAGGCTTTTTTCTATGTCGGCATGATTCACATTCTCCTCAAACGCCTCGCTTAACTTCTCAAACACGCTCTTATTTAAACGATCGATGGATTTAATTACAGCCCATCTTACGTCTTGGATACTAATTGGTTTTACAGTAATATTTTTACAAAGACAATCTTGGTGGGAATATCATTATCAATTACTGTTTGTGCCATTAGGAATTATTGCATTGAGAGGTATTGAAATTTGTTGGGATAAAATCAGGAATTGGAGTTTTGACGTATCTTTACAACAAAAAATATTACTGTTGATAATAATTTTATTTCCCTTGTTTATATTTCCATTGACTAATTTGTCAATTAAAAGTTTTACTTTTGCAAGATCGAGCTTTGCTTTAAATGAGGAACAACAGTTAGTATACCAAGATAGATCTAGCGGAGGTCAATATAAATCCATTCGTGAAGAAATTGCATTTCTCAAAAACCCTGACAGTTTAAAAGGTGATATCTACGTGTGTGGAAATCCTCTTTATTACTACCTATCTGGACGTAATCAAGCCATTCCCATTAATGGATGGGCTCTAGAATTTTTATTGCCTGAACAATGGGTACTTCTTGGAAAGCAAATTTCTAGTATTCTTCCTGCCTATATTTTTATTTCAACGGAATACCATGACTTAATCAAAGAACAAAAAATCGAAGTATTACAGGTTTTAGAAAAATATAAAGTTTTGCATAAAAACGCTTCAGGTATTTGGTACTTAAAAACATAATTTCAACAAATGAATGGTATAGCATTCCTAAATCATGTATGACAAAAACAAGGCTTCGACTTCGATCACCCAGAATATCTCGATGGGTAATCGAAGTCGAAGCCTCTAAAAACTCATTTAGGATGGCTAAATAAATTATTGGGTTCAAGAGCTTTTATAATTTTATAAGCAGTTCAACATAATGAAAAACTTAAAACCAGAGAGAGTACCGCCCGCATAGCGGGCGTTACTCTCCTGTGGGGTTTAAGTTTACTTATGCTTAGCTACTTATAAACAATTAGCCTTGTTTTCTAAGCACGCGATTTTTAAGATGTCACAAAAATCTGAGCATTGGGGTATTGTCGGGGGTGGCATCTTAGGAATGACCCTCGCTTTGCGCCTCGCCCAACAGGGTAAACAAGTAACTTTAATAGAGAGTGCCGATCGCCTTGGTGGTTTGGCGGATGCTTGGCGTTTAGGCGATATTATCTGGGATCGCCATTACCACGTTATCTTGCTTTCCGACACCTATTTGCGATCGCTATTGACAGAGCTTGGTTTAGAGCGAGATATGCAATGGGTTGAAACAAAAACAGGATTTTATAACGATGGTAAACTCTATTCGATTTCTAATGCGATCGAGTTCTTACGATTTTTCCCTCTCAATCTCATTGATAAACTGCGTTTTGCCTTTACCATTATCTATGGCTCCAAAATTACTGACTGGAAAAAGTTGGAAAAAATTTCCGTCAGCGATTGGTTAATCAGATGGTCTGGTAAACATGCCTTTGAAAAAATTTGGTTGCCCCTCCTGCGATCGAAACTGGGCGAAAACTATCGCAAAGCATCGGCTTCTTTTATCTGGGCGATTATTGCGCGGCTATATGCGGCAAGGCGCACTGGTTTAAAAAAAGAAATGTTTGGCTATCTCTCAGGAGGATATCATCGCATTCTAGAGCGATTTACTGAAGTATTGATCGATTTGAATGTAAGTATCAAATTAGGGCATCGAGTCGAAAAAATCGAATCCTTGGAAACCTCGGACAGCCCTATTGTTAATGTAGAGTTTGCCGATGGCTCCTACGCCGAATTCGATCGCGTTATCGCGACAGTGCCAGCACCGATCGCCGCCAAGATATGTCATGGATTAGCAAACGATGAAATTAGACGACTGCGAGATATTGAATATCAGGGTATTATCTGTGCATCCTTACTTTTAAAAAACTCCCTTTCCCAATTTTATGTAACTAATATTACCGACACATGGGTTCCTTTTACGGGAGTAATAGAAATGTCAGCAATGGTGCATCGCTCTCAATTTGGAGGTAATGCCTTAGTTTATTTACCCAAGTATGTTGTCCCAGACGATCCCGCTTTTGAATTAAGCGATCGCGAACTAGAGGAAAAATTTATTCAAACCCTAGTACATATGTATCCAAAATTTCAGCGTAGCGATGTACTTTGTTTTCAAGTATCTAGAGTAAGGCATGTATTAGCGATCGCCACATTAAACTATTCAGAAAAGCTACCCGCGATCGTCACTTCAATTCCTAATGTATATGTGCTTAACACAGCCCATATTCTAAATGGTACGCTTAATGTCAATGAAACAATTCAGCTTGCAGAACGCAGCATGAGAGTTATGGTTTGATAATCGCTCTTTTATGATTAGAAATTAGGTGTTTTATAGCTCTTTTCAAGCAAACGATGCACAGAGTTTTTTTGTCCCTGCCTTCGGCAGGGACAAAAAACGTAATGTAATCAAGTCGGTAATCAAGGTATGAATAAAAGCAAAAATGTGATCGACTTAAAAACTATCAAGTTACATACGAAAAGAAGTCAAGAACCGATAGCTGTGTTTGCCTTACTTGCAATTACGGCATGGATTGCTCATTTTTGCTTCTCTAGTAGTTTTGGTTTCTACGAAGATGACTACTTTCGCATCAATAGAGTCATGGAAATGAATTTTTCTGAACTCTGGGTAGCCCTAAAAAGTGAAGTGTTAACCAATGGCAGACCGCTCCACTACACCTCAATCATTGCGTTTTCATTTCTAGGCAATAAACTAGGTGGATTAACGGGCATTTATTTTATTGCTTATACCTTATTTACTGTTAACTGTTTTTTGTTTTACCTATTCTTAAAAAGACTATTTGATAGGCAGTCTTTTACGATTATTGGTGCTTTATCATTTTGCTTGTTTCCCGTTAACACTACCCAAACTTGGCTAGCGGCAGCATTTGGCGTACAGATATCCATGACATTTTTGCTGTTAGCATTTCATAGCTATCTGGGACGAAAAAAATTATTATCTTATCTTTGCATTTCCTGCTGTTTACTCAGTTATGAAACCTTCTTTTTTATCTTTTTAACCGCTCCTTTACTAAACAAACAATGGAATTCTAGACAGTTAAGAGAGCTATTTAAGCATATATTGATTTTATTAGGAATGATCGTTTTAGTCGTGCTCCTGCGCAAGCTATTAATCAAAACTGTCGGAGTAATGGATATTGGTATTGCGCCCGCCTTTCGAGTATCGTTACGACTGATGGTTTACGGCTCATTAGTGAGCATGGGAATGTTTATTCTCAGGGCATTTGATACTTTATTGATGTGGGATTTTCGCAGTTATACCGTTCAACATATTCCTTGGGAATTCGCTAAAGATGTCTATGTAAAATATTTGCCGATATCACTAATGAGTTTGTTTTTAGTCCTATCAAATCTCAAAATATATTGTGCAGCAGATGATATTAGTGTAAAAACTATTATCGAAAGTAAATATTTAAATATAGAGTTAGAACTACCAGCATTCTGCCGACATTTATTAAAGTTGATGACGACAGGAATCTTGATGGTTATCCTATCCTATCCGTTATCATTAACTATGTCACCTTTTACTCTCACTGGACGCGACACTCGCATACATTTGCCAGCTAGTATTGGTATATCCATTATATCGGCTTGTGTTTTCTCGATCTTAATATACTTAATGGATGTGTATAAGAAGAGATTAATAACCTCCTTTGGGCTATCTATATTCTTTACTTTACTAATTGGCTTTGGGTTAATTGTCCAGCATGACTACAGAATAAGTTGGCAATACCAGCAGGCTTTTTGGACAGATGTAATGAGATTAGCGCCAGATCTTGAAGATGGAACTAAAATCCTCGTTGAGGATCCCCGATTTAAGTCTCCCCAGCAAATCACAGCTAATGCTTGGTATGTATCTTTGATATTGGATCAAATATACAAATTTCCTAAGGACTGGAAAAATCCACCCAATCTACACCTCGTACCTTTGAAGTGGTACGAGTATGCCTTATCTCAAAGTAATCTCTTTGACTTAAATAGTAGGGATTTACAAAGGCAAGTTAATCGGGTTGGATTTCCTAATTTTGTTTCAGATGAAAACTATCAATTTCCAAGTTCTAATGTCATCGTTCTCGCATCCCAAAATGGTAAACTCGTTCGCCAAACAACCCCTTTAATTGTTGGAGATCGGACTTTGCCATTAAAGCAATTACCTACTAATTTCACTCCCCTTGAGAAGAGTAATCTTTATAACTATTTGCGAGTTGATGAGATAAATAAAATTGAATATCTTGAAGAATAATGAATGTTTATAATTGATGTTGTGAGGAATAGAATATGTTAAAAAAGAAGCCAATTGCCAGCCTTTCCCTAGACCTTGATAATCAATGGTCTTATATGAAGACCCATGGGGATGATGGATGGCAATCTTTTCCCTCCTATTTAAATATTGTGATTCCAAGAGTATTGGCATTTCTAGAGGAGCGACACATTAGAATTACTTTTTTTATCGTTGGTCAAGATGCGGCCTTAGAAAAAAACCATGCAGCCCTTAGATCCTTGACTGATGCAGGGCATGAAATTGGCAATCATTCCTTTAATCATGAACCTTGGCTGCATCTTTATTCTGAAGATGATGTCGAAAGAGAACTAGCGATCGCTGAAGATCATATTGAAAAAGCAACAGGCAAGCGTCCCATTGGATTTCGCGGTCCTGGGTTTAGTCTTTCTTCTACGGTTTTGCGGGTGTTAGCCAGACGCGGCTATCAGTACGATGCCTCTACATTCCCTACATTTTTAGGACCTTTAGCGCGTGCTTACTACTTCATGACAAGTAAGCTAAGTAAAGAGGAAATGGAAAAACGTAAAGGGCTATTTGGTAAGTTCCAAGAAGGATTTCGTCCGCTCCAGCCCTATCAATGGCGTTTAATGGGCAATTTAATTGAAATTCCCGTGACCACCATGCCAATTTTTAAAATTCCCATTCATGTAAGTTATCTGCTTTATCTAGGCGTATTTTCGCAAACCTTGGCTTTATGGTATTTTCGATTGGCGATCGCCCTTTGTCGATTGATGCGAGTACAACCATCGCTTTTGCTGCATCCTTTAGATTTTATGGGTGGTGAAGATGTACCAGAGTTAGCTTTTTTTCCTGCAATGAACCAACCTAGCTACAAAAAAGTTGCCATGGTGGGTAAGGTCTTGCAGATTTTAGCCGAACACTATGCGATCGTCCCGATGTCAGTCCATGCTGAAGCGATCGCTCAGACGCAATCCAAATTAACCTCCGTTACACCCCATTTTTATCATGGTACGGAGCCTGTATAGGTAGTTGGGCGTAATTAAATACCAGAGTCACAAGCTTTAGCCCACGCATAGCCCCTGCTAAAGCTTTTAGGGTTTTATTTTTATTTCACCTAGGTACCTAGGCAAAATCCATGCATTGCCCTTACATTAACTAATGTAAGTCCAATTTTTCATTTAGTAATATTGAAACTAGTAATATCAAAACAATGTTTGACCGAAATTTATTGTTGCTGTTAGCAATATCTCTAGTCACAACTGGAGGACATATTTTATTTAAAAAAGGCGCAGTCTTAATCAATGTAGAAAATATTTTTACTTGGATAAATCCCGCCTTAATTATGGGGATGTTTTTATATGCGATCGGCACAGTCCTGTGGGTATTTGCTCTACGCTTTATTCCTCTTTCTAAAGCTTATCCATTTACTTTTTTAACTTTTATCTTAGTCACTCTTTTTTCAGTTCTTTTTTTCGGGGATAAAATTACTCCTTGGTACATTACTGGTATGGGACTAATTTTTATGGGATTGGTTTTGACTTCTCTAAAAATATAGAAATATAGCTGTCGTCAAGTGTCAAAAACACATCAAGCCCAATAAGAGAATGAAGGTATTTCTCTTCTCATTCTATATATTTATTAATACCTACTCCCTTCCCACTAAAGAAATAGACGTAATAAAGCCAAGAAATAGCGATGCGGGGCTTTGCCCCGCATCGCTATTTCTTGGCTGGTAAGGGAGTAGGCATCCCGCAGCTTAAAATTAATTTATTTTTTATTAAGCTTGCATGGATAAATCGCTTTATCGTCCTATCCTGTAAATTGTTTGGTATTAATAAGTATAAATATTATCAAATGTACTAGGATATAAAACCTAAGAATTAACAGATGGAGCTTTGCACATCCAATCAATTCTTAGGTTTTAATTTGTCCTAAGGCGGATAAATGTTGCTCTAGATAAAAACAAATAAAAACACAGAAAAACAAACCGCAACTAGCATATGCGCTATATTACTCTATGTTTTATATTTGTTTTATCTATGAACATATATATTTATTAATGATTGTTTTTTCTGGTTGGTGTATATTTTGAAGTGTCACGATCTTCACTTCAATTCATAAAATGCCTGAGGCTTTTAAGATGGATGAGTTATTACTTGATGTTACTTATTTTAAAGTATCGGTTATTATACCTGCATACAATAGTGCTAGATTTTTGTCTGAAGCAATTGAGAGTGTACTGAGTCAAAGCTATCCTGTCTTGGAAGTTATCGTAGTAGATGATGGATCGACGGACGAAACCAAAGAAATTTGTAATAAATATCCTAATGTAAAATATATCTATCAGAGTAACCGAGGTGTATCTGCTGCGAGAAATCTAGGCACCCAGATTAGTCAAGGAGAATATCTATTATTTCTCGATAGCGATGACCGCCTTTTGCCTAAAGCTGTTGAAATTGGGGTGAATTGCATTAAGACCATACCAGAAGTTGGATTTGTGTTTGGTAATTTTATTTTTCAATCTATCAATCCCGATGGTTCATATAAGACTGAAGAAATATACGATCGGCAGCCTGAAGTCGCCAATTATGCAAGTTTGCTAGCGTCAGATCATAGAATTCAATGTGCCTGTATTTTATTCAGACGCGTTTCAGTAGTATCTGTAGGTGGTTTTGACCCGACACTGAAGGCAAATGAAGATGTGAATTTGTTTTTAAATGTGGCTCGATCGTTTCCGATATTTTTTCACAATCAAACGGTATCTGAATACCGTTATAACGGAGCCAATGTATCGGGAAAACCAATTGAGATGCTAATTGGCGCAGTAAATTCCCATAGACTGCAATGGAATTATATCGAACAAACTGGGAACAAGGAATATGAAGCAGCCTATGAACGAGGTAAGCAGTTTTGGATTAAACTTTTTGTCGAACGACTTCCCTATGCAATCATGCGGTATGTCCAAACTGAGGACTGGATGTCCGCCCTAACTACTTTGCGATTGATATTAAACTACGATCCCCAACTAAAGTATGTTGACAAAACTATTTACGAATCATCCCGAAAAGCCGTCCTTTCGGAATTACAAAAGTTACCTTTTAAACCTTCGTTAGCCTATTGGAAAGAACAGCTTTCCTGCCTTCCTCCTCTGTTACCACTCCCAACCGATCGATCGCGCGGAATTGAGCAAAGCTTGAGGGGAAGCAATCAAGCTTTTATAATTCCTCAAAATTTAACAGAATCCATCAAATTGCTGAGCAGCTTGAGTGGAGTCACCCTATATATGACCCTTCTTGCGACACTCAATACCTTAATATACCGCTACACGGATACAAACGATATCGTAGTTGGTTCCCCAATTTTAAATCGTGACGATTTTTCGGTATCTTTTGTTAACGCAGTCGTTCTTCGTACCAATATGTCGGGAAATCCCAGCTTCCAGACCTTGTTAAGCCAAGTAAAAAAAATTGTTTCTGCAGCTATCGTTCATCAAGATGTTCCATTTGAGATTTTGGCAGAAGAATTACAACCCAAGAAAGAGCTAAGCTACACGCCCCTGTTTCAGGTTATGTTCGTGTTAGAGGAAGATATTTCCTTCCAAAATATCAATCTTTCTAACTTAAGTGCAAGTCCTTGGGTATTAGAAAATAATGAAGGAAAATTTGATTTGGTTTTGTTTCTAAAACAAGAAGGTCGATCGATACATGGGAAGTGGATATACAATACTGATTTATTTGATGCAACAACTATAGATCGTTTAAATGGGCATTTTCAGACTTTATTGGAAGGGATTGTAGCTAATCCAGAGCAATCAATTTCCAAACTACCATTGCTGACAAAAAAAGAGGAAAGGCAACTCCTTGTTGATTGGAATAACATTCAGACTGAATATTCTCAGAATAAATGCATTCATCATTGGTTTGAAAAGCAGGTAGAAATCGCTCCTGACCGATTGGCTGTAAGGTGTCAAGACGGGCAACTGTCATATCGCGAGTTAAACAATCAATCCAATCAATTAGCAAATCATCTAATTGTTTTGGGGGTAAGACCAGATACTTTAGTTGGTATCTGTGTGGAACGTTCCTTGGAAATGCTTGTTGGAATTTTAGGGGTTCTTAAGGCAGGCGGAGCTTACGTTCCAATAGATCCAAACACTCCCAAAGACCGATTGGAGCATATTCTCAGCGATGCTCGGATGGGAATATTGCTGACTCAGTCCACTCTATTAAATAATTTATCTGCTTGCGAACATAATATTTGCTTGGATTCTGACAATCACATCTTTAGTCAATATTCTCAATCTAATCCCTCAATTAACGTTGATGGTAATAACTTAGCCTATATTATTTATACTTCTGGGTCTACAGGGAAGCCCAAAGGAGTGGCAGTCAGTCATCACAACGTTATTCGCTTATTTACGTCTACTGAATCTTGGTTCAACTTTCATTCAGATGATGTTTGGACTTTATTTCATTCCTTTGCCTTTGACTTCTCCGTTTGGGAAATTTGGGGGGCATTATTCTATGGCGGTCGTATTATCGTCGTTCCCTATTCAGTAAGCCGCGATACAGGAGAATTCCACAAGTTATTAATTTCTGAGAAAGTTACTATTCTCAACCAAACACCATCGGCTTTTTATCAACTAATTGAAGTAGATAAGCGTTCCAATTCTCTCGGAGAATTAAGTTTACGTTTGGTCATTTTTGGTGGAGAAGCATTGAATATAGCTAACCTGAAGCCTTGGTTTGAGCTTCATGGCGATCGCTTTCCCAAATTGGTGAATATGTATGGAATTACGGAAACTACCGTACATGTTACCTACCGCCCCCTTACTCTTGAGGACGTGAAAGCTACAGGTAGCTTAATCGGTCGCCCAATTCCAGACTTACAAATTTACCTTCTAGATCGCTATCAGCAGCCTGTCCCGATTGGCGTATGTGGAGAAATATACGTTGGTGGTGCAGGTGTAGCGAAAGGTTATTGGCAGAGGGATAACCTAACTAAAGAGAGATTTATAACTAATAAGTTTGATAAAGATCCTAATGGACGACTTTATAAAAGTGGTGATTTGGCTCGCTACTTGAATGATGGCAGTCTTGAATATCTTGGGCGTATTGATGATCAAGTTAAAATTCGTGGTTTCCGAATTGAATTAGGTGAAATTGAGTCGGTACTATGTCAACATCCAGCAGTCGATCGCGTTGTAGTTATGGCGAGGGAAAATGCTCAGGGTGATAAGAACTTAGTTGCGTACATCACCTGTAACTCTGAAGAGCTGCCTCATGTTAGTGAATTTAGACAATTTCTTCAAGATAAATTACCTTATTACATGGTACCGAGCTTCTTCTTAGTTCTAAAAGAGTTACCCCTGACCTCCAATGGTAAAGTCGATCGCAAAGCTTTGCCTTCTCCCGCAGTCGAAAGTGCATCCTTAAAAACAGATCCTTCCACACCTCAAAGCAAAAATCAGAAAAATCTAATCGTCCAGAGCAATCCCATTAACAACTCTGATTCTAAGCAGTCTGAACCGAGAAACTCAAGAGAAAAAATCCTAGTAGATATTTGGGAAAAGATTTTGGGTTTAGATAATATAGGCATCCATGATAACTTCTTTCTATTGGGAGGGCATTCACTATCTACTGTCAGATTGGTGTCTGAAATTGAGAAAACTTTTAACTGCAAATTTCCTCTCAGCTCGATTTTTGAGATGGATACTATAGCTGGAATTTCTCAATGGATTAGCGAACAAGCACCTGAATCCGCGCCAATGGAAGAGCTTGTTAAAGGTGTAAGTCTTGAAGATTATCGGGCGTTATTAGCTCTTAGCGCAGGTATGAGAGGTACGCGAATTGGCAAGCGTGGTTTGATTATCAACATTTTGCCAGAATCGCAAACTAAAGACCAACCCTTTATCTGGATCGGAGAAGTTAAAACTGGCAAAAATCTCAATCTCAATCAGCCTTTGTACGTGATGCCAGGGGCAAGCCTATCTCCTTCAATGAATTCGCATAAAGATTACGTTTCGGCGATCGCATCTCTGTTAGTGGATGAATTACTCAGCCTGCAATCTAGCGAGCCCTACTCGCTAGGAGGGTGGTGTTATAACGGTTTGGTAGCATTGGAAATGGCGCAGCAGTTAAACAAACTTGGCAAAAAAGTAGATCTGCTGGTGCTGGTTGACGTATCGACAAGGGCAAAACTTTATAGACTTTTTCATACTTTAAACCTCAAGCTAGGAACTTTAAGATTTCATTTGTCAAAAATCTCCAAACTATCGCTTAAGGAGAAGTGGCAGTATATAACTTTGAGGGCATTTCATAAAGCTGAATCTTATCAAACGATAGAGGCTATTGAAGAACGAACCGACCTCGAAATAGGCATTGAATCTCTTGGCGAAGCTTTCAAAAACTATATACCTGATGCCTATAGAGGAAGGGTTTTATTGATCGTAGCAAGCGAGCAGATCGTTCACGGACAAAAGGATATTAAGTATTTCGATTTATCTTGGATGTTTCCATACAAAGGCTGGGAAAAATTACTAAAAGGCAAGGTGTACCCTGCCAAGATCGAATGCGATCATCTTGAATTAATGGATGACCCCTATTGCAAGTTAATCGGCGAGATCGTCCAAAATACGGCAAATCTGCCTTGAGTATCACCCACCATTACCTATTTGGGATACTGGTGAGTGTTGTTTTTACTGCCACATCCAGAGAGGCATTCCGCTGGTTTCCGTCTCAAATTGCAGACGGGCGATCGCACTATCAGATCCACTAGGCAAAAATTTGCTGGCAAAGGATTTAGGTGGTTTGATTGTAAAGACTTTGGTGGTTTTAGGGTCGAGTCCTACTAGTTCGGCGGCATAGCGTCTTGCGTCTTCTTCCGTGCCGATGCGATCGACTAGACCTAGGGCAACTGCTTGCTCCCCAGTAAATACGCGACCATCGGCAAAGGAGCGCACGGTCGCGGGGCTAAGTTTACGACCTTCGGCGACGGTTTCCACAAATTGGTTGTAGCTGCTGTCAATTAAGGATTGCAAGATTACTTTTTCTTCAGGGGTAATTTCGCGATCGAAAGACAAAATATCTTTATATGCCCCTGATTTGATGACTTTAAAGGAAACGCCAATTTTGTCGAGTAATTTCTCAATATTGTTACCGCGCAAAATTACGCCGATGCTGCCCGTAATCGTGCCAGCGTTAGAAACAATGTAATCGGCTCCCACACCAATATATACGCCACCACTAGCGGAAATATTGCCAAAACTGGCTACTACCTTGACTTTTTCCCGCAAACGTTTGAGTGCAGCATAGATTTCCTGAGAGTCACCCACAGTCCCTCCAGGACTGTCAATACGCAGCAATAGGGCGGGAAATTTTTGTTCTTCCACAAACTCTAGGGCTTCAAGAACGCGATTCCTTGTGCTAGAGCCGATCGCTCCTGTGATTTCAATACGTGCGATTTTTTTGCGAAATTTGCGTTTTAGAAGACCGAACATTTAGTTATCAGGTTTGAGTTGGAATTAACTTTTACTATATTAGATTTTTGGATTAGCAGTTTGGCGCAAAGGTTTGTCTGTTCGCGATCTCTAGGGGGTATTGGTAGCTTAAGTTACAAAATTTTGACTTGGAGTTGGGGGTTGATTCTAACTTTTGAGTGTGAGAATTACTAAAAACGACCAATAAAAAGCGGTATCCTGATGCAAGCTAAACATTTCGCAATATATTAAAATCCCCAATGCACGAGACGGAATTTCGTAGCAGCCTTCAGTTAGAGGGCGATCCCCGTAGACTTAAAATGATCATTGCTTTGGTAATTGTCTATGGATTAACAATTGGCTTGCATTTTGCGCCTTGGAGCCGTTGGTTGCTATTAGGGTTATTTAGTATTCAGGCTCTAAGGTTAATATTTGCGCCACCATTACCAGCGATCGCTTCGGTGAGCTCCCAAGCGACCGATTTAACTAATGGCTCGGATAATGTCTCAGATAATAGCTCGGAGCAAAATTCTCCAAATCCCTCAACGGATTTGCCATTTTTCTCGCTGCTTGCTTCGGCAAAAAATGAAGAAGCTGTGATTGGTAATTTAGTTAAAAATTTATGTCAGCTAGACTATCCCAGCGATCGCCTTGAGGTGTGGATCGTTGATGACAATAGCAGCGATCGCACCTCGGCAGTATTAGCTGTATTGCAACAGAAATACCCGCAACTGAAAACCTTGAGAAGGGGCGAGGGCGCTCAGGGCGGTAAGTCTGGGGCTTTAAACCAAGTTTTAGCCTTGACCAAGGGCGATATTATTGGCGTATTTGATGCGGATGCCCAAGTGCCTGCCAATGTTTTGCGATCGCTCGTACCATTATTTCAGCCCGCTAAAGTGGGGGCGGTACAGTTACGCAAGGCGATCGCCAATGCTGACGAAAATTGGTGGACGGCGGGACAATCCGCCGAAATGGCTCTAGATTGGTGTTTGCAGGATTTACGCATTCGGGTGGGTGGCACTGGAGAATTGCGCGGTAACGGTCAATTTGTCCGCCGAACTGCTCTAGATGATTGCGGTGGATGGAACGAGCAGACAATCACCGACGATCTCGATCTCACGATTCGCCTGCACCTCTGCCAATGGGATATTGCTTGTTTGAACTTCCCCTCGGTACGAGAAGAGGGAGTCTTAACGCTCAAGCAACTGTGGCATCAGCGTAATCGCTGGGCAGAGGGAGGTTTTCAGCGTTATCTCGACTACGGACATCTGATGCTGAGCGGTCGGATGGGATTTCTGAAAACCTTTGATGCTGTTCTCTTTTTCATCAATCAATACCTCCTGACGATCGCCTTTATCCCCGATACGATCACCGCCATTGTATTAAAGCAAAATCCAATGTTGCCTGCGATCGCGGGCTTCTCCCTCGCCCTCAGCTCGGTGACTATGGCGTTTGGACTGCGCCGCTCCTACCAAATGGCGTGGAAAGATGCGATTTGGAAGACCGTGCCAGGAATGATTTACATGTTGCATTGGATTCCCGTAATTGCGAGCGTGACTCTCAGAATGTGCGTTATTCCCAAACGCTTAAAATGGGTAAAAACCCAACATCAAGGTGCTGGGGAGAATATATTAGAAGAGGTCGGACTTCAAGAGATAGAAAGCAATGCATGATTGGATTGTCATTGGTGGCGGTATTGCGGGAATATCCCTAAGCTATGAATTACAGAAAGCAGGGTTTTCGGTATTGCTAATTGAGCAACATCAACAGCTACAGGGTGGCAGTAGCCTTGGCTATGGGGGGATATCCTATTGGTCTGGTACCACGACCCTTACCCAGCAGCTTTGTCAAGAAGGAATTGCTAGGCAATGCAATTTGTCCCATGAATTAGACATGGATACGGAGTTTCGGGAAATTGATTTGTTGCTAACCCTTACTCCCGAAGACGATCGGCAAGTAATTTTCTCGCAGTATAAGGACTGTGCAATCGCACCTGCGTTTCTCAATCCCCAAGAGGCAGTCGAGCGGGAACCGCAATTAAATAAGCAGGGAATTGGGGGCGCTTTATTATTTCCCCACGCTCATATCAATTTGACTAGTTTTGTGAAAGCTCACAGTCAAGCTTTCCAGAGATTAGGCGGTAAAACAGTCTATGCCAAGGTTACGCATTTGCTAACGGATGGCGATCGCCTATCGGGAGTGAGTACGGAACAGGGAGAATTTCGCAGCGCCCATGTGGCGGTATGTGCGGGGGCAATGTCGCGAATTTTACTCAAAGCTTCAGGGGTGAATTCAAGGATTTATTACACCCATGCCGAGGCGATCGATACGGAGCCAGTCGATATAGAACTGCGGACGATGGTGATGCCTGCGGATAATAAACGTAATGTGCTAGAAGGATCGACTACGGACGCGGATAGCGATGCTATTTGGGATGTGTTTGGACGAGAACTTTTGCCGCCTTCGATCGATGCTGGTGCAGTGCAATATAACGATCGCAGTATCAGGTTTGGACAACTCAGCCGAGTGCTAACCGACCCCCATGCCGTGATCGATGCGGCGCAGAGTGAGGCTGCCATTCGCGCTGAAATCGCTAAGGTACTACCCAAACTTGCCGAGCTTAAAGGCAAATGGCGCAATTGTCTTGTTGCTTTTAGTAGCGATAATTTACCCCTCGTTGGTTCTGTACAGGAATACGACAACTTGCATTTATTCTCAGGATTTACCAGCCCCACAGTATATGTGCCAGCCCTATCTCAGCGATTTGCGGCTCATGCCCAAGGTAAAGATGATGACATCATTCCCCTGTTATCTCCCAAAAGGTTTGATACCAAGTTAAGAAATGGCTAAGCCATTTCTTAACTTGGTATGACTAGAGATAGCTCTAAGTCGCTAAGCCTAGAAGAGCATACCGCCCGCGTAGCGGGCGGTATGCTCTTCTAGGCTTAGTCATCTATTTTTCGTCAGTATCTTCATCGAGTTCGACAATCTGACCATTAAAAAGGTCGGCTAAATTCTTAATTACCCTGTCATCTTCTGACATTTGCCCTTGGACTTTAATCTGAGGTGGTGGTGGGCTGGCTGGATTGGAGACAACATTTGCTGGCGGAATGGGTGGATTATTCGGCGCAATTGGATGGGGGGAACTAGGGGTATGGGCTGGCGGAGTATTACTTGGGGGAGCAATTGGGGGAGAGATCGGACTGGGAGAAGGGACGGATGGCAAGGCGATCGCAGGACGAGGGAGTGCTTCTGTTATTTGTGTTGATGACTCATTGGGGGATGGCGTAATAAACTTAAACATTACTTTAATTGGACGCTGGAGCAGTTTGGAGCAAGCATCTTCCAATTCACCCCGTTTCTGAACCACGATACTTTTAGTGGTTTCATCGCGATTGCTACCTAGCCCCACCTTGATCGTACTACTGTCGATAGAAAGAAAATGCGCTTGCTTTTGGATAAAAACATATTTGGTTGGAGTTGGTAGCATCGACAAAACACTCTGCCATAGACCATCGAGATCGTAACCAACGGAGGCAATATCTTCAAAATCGTCATGTCCAGACGCGATCGGCGTTTCGACTGGAGGAAGAGGAGAAATAGAGGGAGAAACTGGTTCGGATGTTTGGGGAACCGATGTTGGGGGAACTGATATTTGGGGAACTGATGTTGGGGGAACTGATATTTGGGGAACCGATATTTGGGGGACAGGAGGTGATGAAACTCGTTCCACAGGATCGGGCTTTGGTGATTGCTGGGTAATTGAGGGATTGGGAGATATATTTCGAGGTGGAATGAATGATTTTGCCGATAGATTTGATGGTGGAATCTGTGCGATCGCTCCTTGGGCTGAGGGCAGTAAACCCATGAGGGTAACTTCCAACCAGAGGCGGGGCTGAGTAGAGTTACGGATTTGTAATTCTGCCGATCGCAAATGTTGTTGACCTAGCAAAATATTGGGAATCGCCAAACCTTGAGCTAGTTGAATCAATCTTTCCCAACCAGAACTGGTCATCGCAACAAGATCGCTGCGATCGCTAGCGGTTTTGGCGATTAATAAATCACGATACAGATTCGCCAAATTTTGCAGCACGATCAAAGGTTCCCTTCCCCGATCCATAATTCGCCGCACATAATCAATCAATTGTGTGGAATGATCGGCGGCGATCGCTTCAATTAGCGATAGTAAATCTTGTTCAGGAACGGAACCAACTAAATCCCAAACTGCCTCAACGGTAATCTCTCCATCTAATAAGCTCAATTGATCGAGTAACGATTCGGCATCGCGCAGTCCTCCCTGTGCGATCTGAGCTACTAGCGTTAAAGCTTCAAGGTGAATATTAATGTTCTCATTTGCCGCAATTTTCCCTAAATGCTTGACCATCGCATCAAGGGGAATCCGCCGAAAGTCAAAACGCTGACAACGGGAAATAATCGTGGGTAATACTCGCTGCGGGTCAGTGGTAGCAAGAATAAAAGTAACGCGATCGGGGGGTTCTTCTAGGGTTTTCAGCAATGCATTAAATGCTGCTGTACTTAACATGTGACAGTTATGAACTAACAGCCCATTAGCGACAAAGTTATGATTATCTTCTACTTCAATATCATAAACCTGTTCATCACCAACGACTGTTACAGATTCGACCCTCTCCGAACTTGTATTCCAATGCTCCGCAACTACAGGTGACAATATGTTCATTCCAACTTTGATATTGCTTGCTGATGTCCATCCTGATTCTGTTCTGATTAAATGATTACCTGTGCATTGAAGCGATCGCTGATTAGTCTTAATAACCAGTGTGGGTTTCACACCTCGATCTAACCAACGTAAAACTTTTTTATATTCCCATTTTGACAAAGACTCGTTATAGCTAAGTACTTGCTTACCTAACAAATCTTGATCATCAAGACGCATTAAACCTGTGTCAGTCTGTACTAGCGTATCGCCAGTCAAACATTCATCAATAATGTAAACCTTAAATCTTGCCTTAACTGGGGCAAATTGGGCGCGTTCGATGAGTTCGCGGATATTATCAACGCCTGTGTTACTTGCTGCGTCAATTTCGGTAATATCTAGGGCGTTACCATTGGCGATGCTGTGGCATAGCTCGCACTTGCCGCAGGGGTGAGGGGTGGGACTGTCTGAGCTTAGGCAGTTGAGCGACTTTGCCATGATCCGCGCACTGGATGTCTTACCCGTACCTCTTGCGCCAGTAAATAGGTAGGCAGGGGCAATCCGCCCCGTATTTAGCGCGTTTGATAGGGTATGGGCGATCGCCTCCTGACCAACTAAATCAGCAAAGATTTGGGGGCGATATTTATGATGTAGTGGCTCATAGCCCATAGGAACACGATGTCAAGCATTGCTGGTCAAATATATCATTCACCAGTATAGCGATTACTCTAGAGCCGAGATAGTTGTCTGGGCGATCGTCCTTAAACTTCTACATCTATGGTGCAAGTAGTTAGCTTATAGTATTGCTACTGCCGCAAAGCCTCGATCGGTTGGGTTGCCATGCTTGCCCACGATCGCCGCTACCCATTGCGGATAATTTGCCTGTGCATCTTCTGGCTTTTTTGAATACCTTCGGCTTCATTGTTGCGCTGAATAGGCGATCGCCACAGGCAATATAAAAGTTACCGAGAGTGTAAAGTGAGATGTGTAAAGTCTGGGATGTATACAGAGAGATAATCAAGACACCCAATAACTAACACTAAAACCGATGAATATATGCAAAGAACTGCTCAATGAATTGCTGCAAGAATGCAAAACACCACCCGACCTATTTTGATTGCTTGTGTCGATGGTTTGACTGGGTTTCCTAAGGCACTTGAAACGGTATTTCCCAAAACTCAGGTACAGTTGTGAATTGTTCATATGGTGCGTAACTCGGTCGCTTTTGTGCCATGGCAACATCAGTTCGACAAGCTTACTGACCACGCAAGCAAGGCGTTACTCTGTGCGATTGCTGATTCATTATTATAAATTCTTCGCTTAGTCTCTTCGAGATATAGGCTCGGAGGTTGCAAAAGTCCAAAGTAGCTATTTTATAGTCGTTTTAAATAACTTGTAGACGGGCTTCGACTTCGCTCAGCCCTCGGTGTAAG
>NZ_LIRE01000079.1 GCF_001402795.1 Pseudanabaena sp. 'Roaring Creek' | reverse complement strand
GGTTCGATTTTGGTTAGGGCGATCGCTTCGCCCAATATCCAACTGGCGAAGTCTCTGGAAAAGCTTTCGGCTAAGAATTTGCAAATATTATCGATCATTTTGGGATTCTATCATTTACCGATCGCCTACTCATGGCTAGAAAGCGATCGCTACCAAACGAAAAACTCCCGATCGCCTAAAACATTATCTCAAAATCTCTGATCGCCTTTACAATCAAAAAAACAAAAAGCGATCGCTACTAAATCTGAGAAAACATTGATCGCCTACATATTTCTAAAACGCCGATCGCTATCAATCGAACATTCCTGATCGCCTAAAACATTATCCAATTTAATGATCGCTTGTTATGTTTATGAATTACTTCAAAACGACATGTGTTCGCTAAGGAAAGGAGAATAAGTCAAATGTTAAGAGAAAAGTTCAAGTTAGAAGTCTTATAAGAAATCATTGCTTAAAGGTTTATATTTCATTCTGTTTAGTTTGTTAATCACCTTTCGTATGATTGTTCTAGTACTTCTCTCCTAGCTCTATCTAGAGACTTGTTAGCAATATTTTGAATTTCGTATGAAGAATCTTTAGTAAGGCTCATGAGCACCGAAAAAATTCTATCTTTTTGTTCTGAAGTAAGCTTTTTTTTGTTGATAGAGGATGGAAGAAGTCCCAGTGCTTGAATAGCATATCGATTTTTGCTTTCTAATGCAGTTGTTAATAACTCATCGATCGCCCCAAGTTTTACAAGAGAAAACTTACCACTATCGCATATTCTTTCATCAGGATCTGAAAGAATCCCTATTAGAGATGGAATAGCCCTATTATCACTAAGTTCACCTAATGCTTCTACGACTCTATAACGAATATTACTATATTTGCTAGAAAGGGCATCAATCAGAGGATCGACGGCTCTTGAGTCATGAAGTTTCCCTAACCCATAAGCTGCGACATCTTTAACTATTACTAAATCATCTTGATTTAGTTGATTGTCAAAAGGTGTCTGTAATAGCTCAATAAGTGGTTCAACTGCTCGTGAGTCACCAAACCACTCTATAAGATAGTAGAGATTCCCCATAATACCCGTTGACTTTTCCAGCTTAATACTATTTATTTTCTCTAAAGTAAACTCCACAATCTCACTATTATTAATACGGTGAATCTCTAGTGCCATTTCATAATTCCACATGACTTCACTTTCGCCATTATTCCTTTTACGCATGTAATATGCTCCATTCTCAAAGCATTTAGCTATTACTTCTATCATTCTTGTCAGATTAAAACTGTATATAGATGGAGTTTCTTCAGGTACAGCCTTTAAGACAAAAGAGTGGGCGCGTTTTGTGTCAATCTCAAGTGTTGAAATACTTGTAAAGTCATAAGAAAAAACAGGAAGTAAAAAATAGGTGTCAATTTCTTCTAAAAGAAGGGTATATCTGCTAAATTCAGAATCTATAGAGTACATATCAGCAATGGCATTCTCAAGCGAAGGAAAGCAATAACCTGGAAAAAAGAACTCCCACGAATCTGAACCATTATGCCATTCATAAAGTGTATAAACCTCCTCAGATAATTGAATTGGAAACGACGACACCTTTTTTTCAATTTCTTTACGAGTTAGACCTGGTTGCAAAGAAGTTACATAATTTGGTCTATGACTTTCAAACCAATCTTGAATTCTTTGTAATGCTTTATTTAGGTTATTCATGATTGCGATCCCTGGTTTTTAGTTAATATTCAGTATGACAATTGTAGTAGGTTTTACTTCACATTTACGATACTATCGGATGTTTAATCTATTATATTCACTTAAGAAATTAGAATAACTTGCATTACGCCTATATAGTGAAGTTGTTATATTAACTACTTGAGGAGGAGAATATGGAATTACATAGAATGAGCCATGATCTGTCACATTAGCAAACACCAAGAATTTTTTCCCTGGCTCATAGTTAAAAGCATCTTTATAGAATTGTCTAAGTGCCCCACCCTGACCAATAAGATCACTGCCACGCAATGACTGTTCGGCTTTAGGAACAAGAGCAATTGAAACTGTCCCACTCCTGTAATTGTTATAGCCTCCTTCCGATGTAGAAGCATAGGGAAACTCATCACAAACTAAAGTGCCTGTTGGGAATCCGTTTCTGCGATTGCATGGACTGAAATAATTATACCAATAATCACTACTTCCTACCGATGGTTCTATTCTTGGATTTCCAGGTTTCTTATATGTAAAACTAATTCCAATAGAACTTCCAGTAGGGGAATTTGTAAATCCTCCTCCATGTTGTGCTTTATAGGTGTGAACAGTAGTAACACCATAATCTAACCCCCACACAATAAATGGAATGCCTCTAACTCTGCGATCATTCTTGTCTGGGATAGATGCATTCAGCAAATAGTCAGATTGGAGTGACAAAAGATTGATAATTCTTGGAGACTGGACAATAGATTGAGAATAATTTAGCGCAGTTATGGCAGAAAGGGTTGAAATCATTTGATTAACTACTGCTATCTCTTGTAATGTCTGAAACATTCCAGAAGGATCAGTGCCATTGACAGGATTACCATGAGTATAGCCATAGCGATTGAGAGAAAGCGGATTCATCATATCACCATCAAATCTATCTCTCTGAGTAAAGCGCCCGATATCAGTACTGTAATATCTATCCCTTAGATAATAATCACCGAGATTCTTATCAAACTGCTCACCCGCATAGAGATAACTATTGACCGTTGTACCCGTCGAACTAGACAAATTCCCATAAGCATCATAATTATAGGTATCCGTCACATTACCCGTCGCATCCGTCAATGCCCTCGTGCTGCCCAAACCATCGTAAACATAGAACGACTTCGTCCCATTTCTATCCTGAGCAATTAAATCGCTACCAAACACATAGGCAACCTGCACAGTGCCACTAGGCGCATATTCCGCTAACACCTGAGCATAATTGCGATTCTTATCCACCAAGAACCTCGTCTCCACACCATTCACCTTCTGCGATACGCAGATACCAGAATAGTCATAATCATAGACCGTACTCGTACCGCCACCCTCAGTCGCTTTTAACCGATTCTCCGCATCCCAGTATAGGTAGTCGTCACACCATCCAATGATGAAGGAATCTGTCATCACTTTTGAGATTATCGGTACAGTTTTAT
>NZ_LIRE01000078.1 GCF_001402795.1 Pseudanabaena sp. 'Roaring Creek' | reverse complement strand
ACACTTTCGTGAATTAAAAACTAAACCTAATAACTGGGCATAATTAAAATCCAAAATCCTGTAGTGCCCGCTGTGCAGGCACTACAGGATTTTGGATTTTATATTTAATTGCGTCTAGCTACTTATATACATTTTTTGACATAAGAAGCCAGAAAAAATCGTTTAAAATAAGGTATACCTCAATTATTTTGGTAGCACCTATGGAACTTGCAGCATATATATATGATGCATGGGCGTACGAACAAACCAATCAGGGGGCATCTGATCGCCAACTGCTCATTTCTGTTGAGTTTGCTGATAGCGATCGCCACGGGCTTGATTGGAACTTTGCTGCGATTAAATGGCAAGCCTATGTGCTATCGGCGATCGCCCTTACCAGTCTTGGTGGGTGGGGCTGGAACTCTGCACCTGCATCAGCTCGCGTTCTAGAGCCTTCGGTTAATGTGGCTCCTTGGTGCACCAACCTATATCTTTGCGATACCAGTTATATGTTGGAGGTACAGACTTTATTAGCTCAGCGTGGCTTTGCAGTGGGCGATATTGATGGGGTCTATGGCGGCGCTACCAAACAAGCCGTAGTTGATTTTCAAAGAACACAACCCAATCTAGTTGCCGACGGTATTCCTGGGGAGCAAACCTTGGTCATGCTAAGAAATTCATCGCCAACCAACAATGTCCCTCAGAAACCAATCACGCCGACAGAGAAAAATAATAACACCTCCCAAAATCAGGGTTCGAGCCAAAGCCCCAATCAGACAATTACGATCGTGCGATCGGATAATTCTCAAACGCCTAATTCCCAAACACCTAATTCTCAAGCACCTAATTCCCAGCGTTCAGAGTTAAGCGAGATTGGCAATTTACAGTTATTGCTAAAGCAAAGGGGCTTTTATCAAGGTGAAATTGATGGGCAAATAGGTCAATCCACGACTGAGGCGATCGTGAGAGCCCAGCGAGCCTACGCCTTAACCCCAGATGGGTTTGTTGGTCCCTTAACGACACGTTCCTTACTAGCAGGTGGAAATAATGTCCCCCTATCCCAGCCAGCTTTACCGCGATCGCCAACTCCCCAAGAAGTTGTAGATGCTCAATTATTCCTTAAAGAGCGTGGTTTTTATGGGGCTGAACTTAACGGTCAATACGATCTTCGTACCAAGGACAGTATTTTAAAAGCGCAACTTGCCTACGGGCAACCCGCGACTGGCGCATTGAACCCTGAATTGCTTACAGCTCTAAAGTCTCAAAATAGCTCTCAAAATCAAAATGTTGCCCAAGCTGCTCCCAATAGCCCCCAAAGTACTCCCAATGCTCAGCCTAGTGGCAATGTACCCTTAAAAAATACACAGCAAGCACCTAGCTCCAGTCAAAATGCGCCTGTCCCCGCAGCCAAAAGTTCTAATTCTACCTAATTAACAACTATCCCAATCTTATTTCTAGCTCGGCATTTTTTCAGCATATTTCTCAGTTTTAAGACTCTCAATTCACAATCTCCCCAAGGTCTAATTATGGAACTTCTAGCTTATATCCAAGAAGAATTTACTTATACAGACGATGCGATCGCTAGCGAGATCCCCGAATCTTTTGCTGCATGGTCTAAAAAATTAACGACTAAATCAGCCAAGCTGAGTTTTAGCTTGCTTTTAACGGGTAGTACTCTACTAGTTGGTTTAGGTTCGACTCTCAATGCCCAAGCTGCTGAAGCACCTTCCTCGGATGTGAAGTACATCCAGTCCCTCCTATCCAAAAATGGTTTCGATCCAGGCGCGATCGATGGCGTTGCTGGATCGACAACTAAAAATGCCATCCTCCGCGCTCAAAAGGCTTACGGGCTTACCCCCGATGGCATTGTGGGTAGTCAAACCATTGCGGCGCTTGAAAATGGGAAAGAAGCAATCGCCCCCAAAGCTGATGTTGCTGATACCACCGTTGCCATTGGCGAAACGAATAGCCGTGGTTCATCAGCGGTGATGAATCTTCAGAAATTGCTTGCTGACCGTGGTTTCTATAATGGTGCTGTCGATGGCATTATGGGAGCGCAAACTCGCACTGCGATCGTGGCCGCCCAAAAGGCTTATAATCTCACTCCCGATGGTGTGGCTGGTCCTCAAACCCTAGCGGCTTTAGAAACTGATGGTGGGAATAAATCTGCTGTAACGCCCATTAGCAGTACCGCGACAAAAAGTGATGAAGTCTCTAACGTACAAGCATTGCTAAGCAAGCGCGGTTTTTATAATGGTGCTGTCGATGGCATTATGGGACCACAAACGCGTTTAGCGATCGTGGCTGCCCAGAAAAACTATGGTTTAGCTGCCGATGGCATCGCAGGCTCGCAAACTATTGCTGCCTTAGAATCTGGTAGTAGCACCGTCAATATTGCTAGCAAGAATCCTGAAACTAAATCCGCAACTACTAATGATAAAGATGTAGCCGCATTGCAGGAGCTATTAGCTAAGCGTGGTTTCTACAATGGCGCGATCGATGGAGTTAAAGGGGCGCAAACTAACGCCGCGATCGCTGCTGCACAAAAAGCCTATGGCTTGACAACCGATGGTATTGCTGGTGCTCAGACCATTGCCGCATTGCAAAAAGATGCGCGACCTACCGCCCCCAAGGTCAATCCATCGACAAGCAATAATCAAGCGGCTAAAACCACACCAGATATCAATGATGGTGGAGTGGCTAACTTACAAAACCTATTGACCGATCGGGGATTTTATAATGGTCCGATTACAGGTTTTCTAGGTTCTCGTACTAAAGAAGCAATTATTGCCGCTCAAAAAGCCTATGGTTTAACCCCAGATGGTATTGCTGGAGCGAGGACGATCGCAGCTTTAGAATCTGGTGCGCCGAAGAGTCAAGTCTCGGTAAATACCGCTCCGACACCCAGCGTTCGTGTTGAACCTAAGCCCCAGACTACTCCTCAACCGCAGTTGCAACCACAAATTCGCGTTCAGCCGCAGGCAGCAGCGACACCTTCGGTTCAAGCAACTCCTCAGCCAACCATCCAAGCAACTCCTGCCCCCACAGCTAATCCTCAAGTAACTCCTCAAGTAAAGCCCACAACCCCAGCCGCAACTACCGCGCCAACACCCGCCGCCAGCAATACAGGCAACCCTCAAATTACTGAACTACAACGCTTATTAACCCAGAGAGGATTCTATAATGGGAAAGCTGATGGCGTATTGTCTGCTGAAACTCGTAATGCGATCGTCAGAGCGCAAAACTTTTATACAATTACGCCCGCTGACGGTTCGCCAAGTAATAAACTGATTGATAGTCTGAGTAAAGATACATTTATTTCTGAAGGCAAGTAAGTCAGATGCGGTTTCGTAACCTTGCAATTAATTTGGGAGCGATCGCCCTTTTTGGAGCGATCACCCTCAGTTTGCAAATCCCCAAATTAAATCAAAGATTGGGCGGACAAACCCTAGAAGAAACTCGTAAAGCAGTTAGAGAAGAAGAAGCAAGGCTGAAATTGATTCGGCAGTTGCCCCCAAGAGGGTTGGGGTTTAATAACATGATTGCTAATTTTGCATTTTTGCAATTTTTGCAGTACTTTGGCGATGATATTTCTAGAAACAACTTTCAAACTGGGTATAGCCTGAGTCCTCGCTACTTTGAAAATATTATCGAACGCGACCCACGATTTCTGAGTAGCTATATATATTTGTCAGCTAGCGTATCGATGTTTGCAGGGGTTCCTAGGGAAGCCAACGAAATATACGCGAAGGGACTGCGATCGCTAGATCCAGAGCAACAACCCAACGCCTATATAGTCTGGCGATACCGAGCAACCGATCAACTTTTGTTTTTAGGTGACGCTAAAGGCGCAAGAGAATCCTACCTCAAAGCAGCGGAATGGGCAGACAAAGCAAGTTTATCTGGCAAAAAGACGCTCGAAGATCCCAAATTAGCTGCGGAATTTTCCCGCCAATCAGCGCAATGGCTCGAGGAAAAACGCGATCTGACCAAGGCCCAGATTGGCGCTTGGTCACTTGTTTTGCAAAACGCTGTGGACAAAAAGACTGTCCAGATCGTTGCCCAAGAACTCGATAAGCTGGGCATGAAAATCGAGATCGTTAATGGCGCACAAACCATAGTCCGTAAATAACGTGAGTTTGCGATAATTTGAAACGGGCTTTGAGAAAGAGTTGGCGGAGCCAACTCTTTCTCAAACACCAAAAGTAAAAGCCTTGCGTAGCAAGGCTTTTACTTTTGGTGTTTGAGAATTTGCCAGCTTAACCCGAACTGACGTTAATTATAGCTGCCGTCACTTGACATAGGACAAATCAAACCCCAAGAATTGACTGGCGGTGCCTCGCACCGCCAGTCAATTCTTGGGGTTTATGTCCTAGTACACTTGGCGACAGCTATA
>NZ_LIRE01000005.1 GCF_001402795.1 Pseudanabaena sp. 'Roaring Creek' | reverse complement strand
GCGCCGCCACTCATCTTTGGGGTTTTATGTCCTAGTAGACAGTCAAAGATAATTTGGCGGGTAAAATAAAGGGACAGAAAATAGTAAGGAAAAAGGTATGTCAGCAAAACGATACAAAGTGACATTAACCGAAGAAGAACGCCAAAAACTAGAACAAATCACTAAAAATGGTAAGTCGGCAGCAGCCAAAATTAACCATGCCCATATTTTGCTAAAAGCCGATGAGAATCAAGAGGAAGGAGGATGGAAAGATCAATCGATTAGTGACATTTTTAACATCAGCATCAGAACCATTGAACGAGTGAGACAAAGATTTGTCGAAGAGGGATTAGACAATGCACTCGTACCCCGTCCACGGCAAACATTGAAACTGAAAAAACTAGACGGAGAAACAGAAGCCCATTTGATTGCGGTAGCTTGCAGTAGTCCACCCGAAGGGCGGAGTCGGTGGACATTAAGATTATTAGCCGACCAAATCGTTACTCTAGGATATGTCGAGAGTATTTCCCATGAAAGTGTGAGAAAGGTGCTAAAAAAAACGAACTTAAGCCTTGGTTGAATGAATCATGGGTGATTCCTCCTGAAGCCAATGCTGAGTTTGTTTGCCAGATGGAGGAAATCCTCGAATTATACACTCTCCCTTATAGCCCTGATTACCCCTTAGTTTGCCTTGATGAAAGCTCAAAGCAATTAATTTCTGAAGTCAGAACACCTATACCCGCAACCACAGGACAAGTCGAACGCTATGACTATGAATATCAACGGGAAGG
>NZ_LIRE01000077.1 GCF_001402795.1 Pseudanabaena sp. 'Roaring Creek' | reverse complement strand
TATAGCTATAGCCAAATAAGTTAAGACATAAAACCCAGAAGAGTGTTGCGGCGCGAAGCGCCGCAACACTCTTCTGGGTTTTGTTTTTGCCCTGACATAACTGGCTACAGCTATAAATATGCGGCTGCTTACTTTTTTGCCTTGGGCAGTAGCTTTGGCGATCGCAAAACTTTAATAGCTGCTAATCCTGTAATCGCTCCATAGATCGCTCCCTGCAATACACTTGCTAGCAGGCTAGATTGCAACATATAGCCGAGATTTAGTCCAAGGGCACTCAGTGAAAGGGCGATCGCACTGGCAAATAACCACAACCCGCCCGCGCGAAACGATTTCAGTAATTGCCACTGGCATATCCCCACAATTGTGCCGATAATTGCAAAATCGATCGCCAAAATCGAGAGCGTTGATAAGCTTTGTTCCTGCGCACGCAGGGATAGGGATGGCGTAAAAAACACAACCGCTAACCCCATGCTCCAGCCACATAAAGTCAGGGGCAGCCACCAACCTTCCTTGGCAAAACGATCGCGCAACACCATTGATTGGGCGATAGAAATCCCCACACCATGCAGAATCTCATTGAGAAAAATACGCGATCGCAGATCGTAGGGATCTTCCCAAATGAAGCAGGGTAATAGCGTATTGCCAACAATATTGGCAATTAGCCATAGCCACCAAAAGCTGCGTCCTACTTTTTTTGACATAGACTGTTGACGTAGAATCAAGGAAAACAAGTTAAACCATGACAGATACAGTATCAGGTAAATTGCTAGAGAAATTAACAGGCAAACGGGCGATTGTTACTGGTGCAAGTAGTGGAATTGGCAAAGAAGTCGCGCTGAGGCTTTTACAAGCGGGTGCGGAGGTAGGGCTTGTTAGTCGCAATCCCGATCGCATTCTTAGCGAATTGCCCATGCACAGTCATGCTAAAGCCTATGCCATTGACTTAGGCAAGATGGAGCGGGTTTCTAGCGAAATGCAAGCAGTCGTTGCCGATATGGGCGGCGTGGATATTTTAATCAATAACGCAGGGATGGCTTATATTGGGGAGCTGATCAATATGCCCCTCACCGAATGGCAGAAATTATTTGACCTGAATCTTACGAGTGTATTTCTGAGCTTACAAGCGGTATTGCCCACAATGCGATCGCAGAAAAACGGCACAATTATCAACGTAGCCTCAATCGCTGGTAAGCAAGGGTTTCCCAACTGGGCGGCTTACTGTGCTAGTAAATTTGCTCTATTAGGATTGACCCAAGCGATCGCTGCCGAAGAACAGTCTCACGGCATCAAGATCATGTCCATCTGTCCTGGTTCCGTCGATACCCCACTATGGGATAGCCTTGGTGATAAAGTGCCCCCAAGTTTCAATCGAGCCGCCATGCTTCGACCCGAGACCGTTGCTGAGTCAATCATGACTTTAGTCAATCTCCCCGCCGATGCCATAGTCAATGAGCTAGTCCTAATGCCCAATGCAGGCACTTTTTAGCCGAACCCCCAAAAGATAAGTGGCGGCGCAAAGCGCCGCCACTTATCTTTTGGGGGGTTATACTAAATCACAAAATGGCTACGCCATTTTGTGATTTTAAAATCCTTACTGGGTTTGGTTTTCAATTCCCAAAAGTGTAGCCACACTTTTGGGAATTGGTAT
>NZ_LIRE01000076.1 GCF_001402795.1 Pseudanabaena sp. 'Roaring Creek' | reverse complement strand
ACACTTTCGTGAATTGGTATAACTACCTATTATTAGGTAATTTTGATGGATTGATTTTTGTGTTTTTAATGATTACCCCATCCATAGTTGCATTTTTAAGGGTTGTTTGGGTCATGTCGGTATTCGCTAAATTAGCATTATCTAAGTTAGCGTCAGTGAGATCAGCTTGAGATAGATCCGCAGAATTTAAGTTAGCATGGGAGAGATCGGAACCAGCCATTTTGGCTTGGATCAGTTTAGCTGATGTCAGATCTGCGCGTGTAAACATTGAATTTGGTAGAACAGATTGGATGAAATTCGTACATTTGGCATGAATTTCGGAAAAATCTGCATTTTTCAGGACTGACTGGGCAAAATTTGCTCCTTCAAGGTTTGCACCTTTAAAATTTGCATCCGATAAATCGGATTGGACAATACTAACACCCCGCAAATCAGCATTTTGGAGATCGACAGATTTCAAATCTTTAAGAGTAATATTTCTCGCCCCCCTGAAATCACATCCACGACATTCACGGTTAATTTGGAGTTTAACGAGAGAATCCTTGCCATCCTGCTCTTCTATCTGTGTCAATTTTACATTGCGATTGTCAATACAGGGTGATGGCGGAGTCGTTATTTTTAGCGGATTTGTGGGTAACGGCGCAGGTGGAATGCTAGTGGAAACCTTTTCAGGTGCAGGAGTAGGGGAAAATGTCAGTAGAGAAGCGATCGCTACAGGCAATAGATAAATCGGGACTCTACGCCATCCGCTATTCCTTGATTTCGCTAGACCAATCTCGCCAATTTGACGCAGATGCTCTAAGGCTGTTGCCGCATCGCGATAGCGATCTTTCAATTTTGGGGCAGTCATTTTTTTCAGCCATTGCGCAAAGCGAGGATTCACATTAGTTAACAAATGCTGAAACTGAATCTGATTGTCTTCATTAATTAAGCGATCGACTTGAGTGGAACGAATCCCCGTTAACAAACAAATTAGGGTCATCCCCAAACCATAGTTATCTGTTGCTGCGCTGAGGATTCCATTACGTAGCTGCTCTGGAGCCATAAAGCCAAATGTGCCAGCCGCGACGCTACTCATCGCATTATCTGCTACGCCAATGCGGGCAAAGCCAAAATCAACTAGATACAGTTTTAGGTCATCACTTACCAGTAAGTTTTCTGGTTTGATATCTCGATGGATAATTGGTGGAGTCTGATTTTGAAGTTATACCAAAATTTCTAAAGCCGCGATCGCAAGTTGCTGAATTTGCTCTAGCGAAAACCTGCGGGGATTAGCAAGGGACTGCGCTTTGACATATTGCTGCACAATGCAATAGCCATCAATAGTATCAAAACTACTGAGATAACGAGGAATCTGAGGATGCTGCACTTGCTGGAGGATTTCTGCTTCGCGAGCGATCGCCTTTTCATAGGCGGCGAATCGATCGACCGACTTAGGAAAACGGAATAACTTAATTACAACTAGCTCTTGATAGATAAGGTTATGGGCAAGATAGGTACTACGGTTGGCTCCGTAGTTATGCCCCAATACACTCATTACCTCATAGCCATATTCCGTCAGATCTGGATGTAGTTCCATCGTATATTCCCCAGTCAAATCTATTTAGGGCTTGCTGAAAAAGGCAGAAACAGTTGCAATCAGTAGTTTCCAAAGGTTGCAAAAGCTGATAAGATGCAAGAAAAAAGCCCAAAAACAAGAAAAACCCTTGCACCAATAAAATTTTATGTACCGACGTTCCGCAAAAGGACAACTATCATTCGAGAACTTCTATC
>NZ_LIRE01000075.1 GCF_001402795.1 Pseudanabaena sp. 'Roaring Creek' | reverse complement strand
AATTAAAAAACAAACCCAGTAAGGTTTTGAGATTCCCCAAATGGCAACGCCATTTGGGGAATTGGTATTATATATTTGAGACTATGGGCGGAGAGATATTAAAAAGCGATCGCATTTTTGGCGATCGCTTTAAAAATTAGGTAAAAGTCATGGCGTGAATGTTAAGCTGCTTATAGGAATATCCGTTCAGCTTTTTCGGCATTTTTAGTAAGATTGTTTTTTGCATCAATCTATTTTTCGCAAATACTCGCCCATAAATGCTGTCACTTACGAGACAAGTATGCCACCAGAGCCACCTTCAGAAGAAACACAAATTAAACAACGAGCTGTCTCTTCCCCCTATCGTTCGGCAGTTGATATTAATGACGATAATTTAGAGAAGTTTCATGCTTGGACGGGATATAACACCCATACCGATATGAGTAGTAACACGAAATTTCAAATGCGTGACTTCCATATCGATTTGGGCATGGCAGTTATCGGTTTTGGGGTTCTCTGTGGATGGGAAGTTCGGTCGCGCAAAATCGACTTCAAGGGTAAGACGCATATTATCTACGAACTAAGGGGAGAAACCGATCCGCAGGTCGTTCCGATGTTGCGCCAAAACTGTAGCGATGAAATGGCAACTTTTCTCCATAGCCGCTTGATCAGAACTTTAGATTTTCTCCGTTCATGCTCGAAATTTTCTGGCATTCCTCACGTACATATCATTTCTATTCGCAATCATTATGTAATGAGTGCGGTATGGCGACCCTACCAAAATAAAATTTGGATGGTTCCCATCGATCAGATCGAGGGGTTATCTTTTTCCAGCCATTTGATCTAAGTAAGTGGGCTTAATTAAATATAAAACCCTAAAAGCTGCGGCGCAAGCGCAGCATGTGCCGCAGCTTTTAGATCTGGATTTTGATGATGCTAAGGTACTTAGATGTCTATTCGTATTAAAGGCGATCGTTCTATTAAAACCCCGACAGGGCTAACCACAAGACCAACGCCCAGTAAGGTAAGGGCGGCCGTTTTTAATATTCTGCAAAGTCGGATTAAAAACGCTAATTGGTTGGATATCTGTGCAGGGTCAGGGGCGATGGGCGCGGAAGCCCTAACCAGAGGCGCTAGTAAGGTCGTGGGGATCGAGTTATCGGCGATCGCCTGTCGGATCGTCCATGAAAATTGGCATAAGTTCGCCCAACCAGAGCAGCATTTTCAAGTCATCAAGGGGGATGCGATCAAGATTTTGCCAAAATTACAACCTCAATTTTTCGATCTAGTCTATTTCGATCCGCCATACCAAAGCGATCTGTACGAACCAGTGCTAAGGGCATTACCGCCCTTGCTTGCTGAGAGAGCTTTAGCGATCGCTGAGTGCGATCGCCTCCGCCCTCTCCCCGATGAAATCGGAAATCTGATCTGTTGCGATCGTCGTCAATACGGACAAACTGCCCTAGCTTTTTTTCAACTCAAGCCTCCAGTATAAAATCCTATAAATCCTAAAGAGTCACCACCGTGCTAACTACCGAAAATATCGAAACGATTGATTACCAGCAATCTTCCTTGCAAACATGGATATGGCGGGGATATCAGATCAAATATGCGATCGCGGGTACAGGTACACCCCTTGTATTAATTCATGGCTTTGGAGCCTCAATTGGGCATTGGAAAAAGAATATGTCCGTATGGGCGGCGGCAGGTTATCAAGTATATGCGATCGACCTATTGGGATTTGGGGGCTCGGCTAAACCCGAACTCGATTATTCCTTAGAACTATGGGAGGAACTGCTTGGCGATTTTCATCGGGAATGGGTCAAGCAGCCTGCGGTCTGGATTGGCAACTCCATCGGCGCATTATTAGCCTTGATGTTAGTTACTAATTCTCCTGAGATCGCGATCGGGGCAGTCCTGCTCAATGCCGCAGGAGGCTTGAACCATCGTCCTGAAGAGTTAAACCTACCCTTAAGACTGGTGATGGGGGCATTTGCCAAGTTAGTTAGTTCCGAAACTACTGGTAAATTTGTCTTCGATCTCGTGCGTCGAAAACAGAATATTCGCAACTCCCTCCGTCAGGTCTATCGCAATCATCAGGCGATCAATGATGCATTAGTGGATATGCTCTATCAACCTTCCTGTGACGCAGGAGCCCAAAAGGTATTCGCCTCGATTTTAACTGCCCCTGCGGGACCCCGCACCGCCGATCTCTTGGCTAAGCTGGAGAAACCACTGCTGGTTCTCTGGGGCGATGCCGATCCTTGGACTCCGATTAATGGCGCAAAGATATACGAAGAAGCGAGCCGAACAAAAAATATTCAAGTAATCGCCATTCCCAATACAGGACATTGTCCCCACGACGATCGCCCTGAGATTGTCAATGCATTAGTAATTCATTGGCTAAGTACGACCTTACGAAAAGAGTTGCAAGCCTAATAATAGAATGGCGGCGCAAAGCGCCGCCATTCTATTATTAAAAAAACAACGCTTAAGAGCGTTGTTTTTTGGTTATTTCTTGCCGCCACCTTGGTTTTTGAGGCGATAGGTAATACGTCCCTTCGTCAGATCGTAGGGGGTTAGCTCTACCTTAACGCGATCGCCTGGCAAAATCTTGATATAGTTCCGACGGATCTTGCCCGAAATGTGAGCAAGTACATTAAAGCCATTATCGAGAGCAACTCGAAACATAGCGTTAGGAAGGGACTCAGTCACCGTCCCTTCCATTTCAATAGCATCTTCTTTTGACAAACAAACTCTCCGAAATTCAGTATTAAGTTCTCTAGGATCGAGACAATTTCATCGCGCAAAGCTCAAGTTTATCGAGCATAGCTCAAAGAAATTGCCTTTAAATCTATGCCAGAAAAGCTTTGATTGTCTCTGTTACCTCTGGCATAGAGGGAGTACCATCAATCTGCTTCACTTTATTTCCATAAAATTCTAGCAGAGGTCTGGTTTTGGCATTGTATTCTTCCAGCCGATTTTGGATTACCTCTTCAGTATCATCGGTACGTCCTTGCTCGACAGCCCTTGCTTTGAGGCGATCGATCAAAAAGCGATCGGGTACATCGAGATTAATCACCGAATCATAGGGCTGATTGATCTCAGACAACAAAAGATCCAGTGCTTCGGCCTGTGCCACCGTGCGGGGAAAGCCGTCTAAAATCCAACCCGCTTGAGTATCAGGCTGTCTTAGGCGTGACTCGATCACTTCGATCACTACGGCATCGGGAACGAGCCGACCCGAATCGCTAAAGGATTTTACCTTCAATCCCAATTCACTACCTTGCTTGATCTCCGCCCGAAAGATATCGCCAGGAGCAATCCTCGGTACTTGCCAAGATTCAGCTAAAATCTCGCCTTGAGTACCCTTACCAGCCCCAGGCGGTCCCATCAAAATCACTCTAGGCATTACTGTTTCACCATACCTTCATAACGTTGAGAGATCACATAGGTTTGAATTTGCTTTGAAGTTTCGATCGCTACCCCAACCAAAATTAATAGCGAAGTCGCACCGATGCCACTAAATGTCGATACCCCTGTAGCCTTTTCGAGAGCGCTAGGAATAATCGCAATACCGCAGAGAAATACAGAACCAAGCAGCGTCAATCGGTTAAGCACGCCACTGATGTAATCGGAAGTGGCAGTTCCTGGTCTGACGGTAGGAATACTACTACCCATCTTTTTGAGATTTTGGGATAGCTCCACAGGATTCAAAACTAGGGTCGAATAAAAGAAGCTAAACCCTAGAATTAAAAGCATATACACGGGGATATGACCTGCTCCACTGGGCGAAACCCAAGTAGCGATCGACACGAACACTGGGTTGTTAATGCTTTGGCTGAGGTAGGC
This sequence comes from Pseudanabaena sp. 'Roaring Creek', assembly GCF_001402795.1. Taxonomy (GTDB): domain Bacteria; phylum Cyanobacteriota; class Cyanobacteriia; order Pseudanabaenales; family Pseudanabaenaceae; genus Pseudanabaena. The sequence goes on along the minus strand of NZ_LIRE01000075.1, from coordinate 20,874 downwards.
AGGCAAAATCATCACCGACGAGGCAAAGATAATTGGCATGACCCCACCTTGATTTAGCCTTAGAGGTAGATAGGATGCCTGTTCTCGATAGAGCTTCCGTCCTACTTGGCGACGAGCCGAAATAATCGGGATTCTTCGGGTTCCTTCCTGTACGAATACGATGCCAACAATCATGATCAAGAAGATGACCAGCAGTAAAATTACACCACCTACACGGGAGCTATCTTTTTGTGCAAGGGAAATAGTGTCACCTAAGGATTTTGGCAAGTTAGCAACAATACTGATAAAGATTAGTAATGAAGCACCGTTACCCACACCTTTTTCAGTGATTAATTCACCAGCCCACATGACAAACATTGCACCTGCGGCAAGCGCCACAGTTGTCTGGAAAATAAAGCTAGAAAAAATCACGCGACCATCGCCAATGGTGATCCAATTAGCGCTGGCATCCGATAGTACACCAGAGTTCTGCACCCACACACCCAAGCCCCAGCTTTGAATTACTCCCCAAACAAAAGCTACATAACGAGTGTATTGAGAGATTTTTCTGCGACCTGCTTCGCCTTCATTTTTTTGCAGATTTTCTAAACTTGGCAGCGCCGAAGTCATCAACTGCATGATGATCGAAGCGTTGATGAATGGCAGAATACCCAGAGCAAATATGCCAAGTAGAGATAGACCACCACCAGAAAAAATATCTAAGAAATTAACTACAGCATTGTTTTTAACAATTTCTGTAAATCTCAGGCGATCGACTCCTGGTAATGGTAAATAAATACCAAGTCTAACTAATATTAAAACTCCGACAGTGACTAATAAACGTCCACGCAAACCTGCGGCTTGAGCCATTTGCATAAAGGTTTCTTGTGCTGTCGGGTTCTTTCCTTTACTGACAACCATGACTAAACTTACCTCAAAGCATTTAGTACTTTAGGAAAGACAGCTTTTAATACCATCTTTCCTAAATTAAGATCTTTAAATATTGTAGTTGCATGAAGAAATGCTTAACATATCTTCCTTCCAAAACAACAAAAGAGAATATGTGGCGAAGCGTTAACCACTTCGCCACATATTCTCTTTTGTTTAGGCAGCAACTTCTACAGTTCCACCTGCTGCTTCGATTTTAGCTTTTGCAGATGTGGTAATTGAATGGGCGCGAACGGTTAGCGCGACATTAATCTCACCTCTTCCTAAAACACGCAACACACCATCGTTTTGGGTAATAATCCCTGCGTCCATCAAAGACTCAAGAGTTACTACAGTATTACTAGGTAGATCGCTTAATTGATCGAGATTAACAATTGTGAAGTGTTTGGGATTAACAATTGTAAAGTGCTTAAGTTTTGGTACTCGTCTGTAAAGGGGGATTTGACCACCTTCAAAACCAGGTCTGGTGGGGCGACCCGAACGAGATTTTTGACCGCGCATACCGAATCCACCGCTAGCACCTTGCCCTGCGGCAATTCCACGTCCAATGCGACGCTTGCGATGCTGAGAGCCTTCTTGAGGCTGAAGATCGTCAATTCTCATAGTTTTTCCTAGCTGATTACTGTTTTTGAAAAATCCCTGCAAAGCAAGGATTTTTCAAAGTTATTAGTTGAATAACTGTTCCAATGTAATACCGCGAGTTCTGGCGACTTCGCCAAAGGTTCGCAGGGTGGAAAGGGCATTAACTGCGGCGCGAGCGTTATTGAGAGGGCTACTAGAACCGAGTTGCTTTGCCAAGATGTTTTTGACCCCAGCAAGTTCTAGTACAGTTCTGACGGCTCCACCAGCAATTACCCCAGTACCAGGGGATGCAGGACGGATCATTACCTTAGCGCCGCCACCGATACCATTGGTAGGATGGGGGATGGAATTGCTCTTGGTCAAGGGTACGTCGATCGCATGTTTTCTAGCATCGGCAACGCCTTTTTTAACGGCATTGATCACATCGGCAGCCTTACCAACACCAACGCCGACCTGTCCTTTCTCATTACCGACGACGACGATCGCACGGAAACTGAGTTTCTTACCACCCTTAACAACCTTAGTTACGCGGCGGATTTGGACAACACGTTCTTGCCATTCCGATTCTTTTTCAGTACGAGCGCGATCGCTTTTCTTACTATCGCGCTTGCCTTTGCGCTTTTCATCGCGGTTGTTGTCGCCACTGTCGCCGCTGCCACTGTCGCGACCACCACCTGGTCTTGATTCTCTATTTTTAGCCATAATTCTTAGCCATATTAGTTTCTATCTACTGATTCACTGCTGGATGATTCGATGCGCTAGAAATCTAGACCTGCTTCGCGGGCAGCTTCAGCGAGAGCTTGGACTCTTCCATGATAGAGATTACCACCACGGTCGAACACAACTTTAGTAATTCCTTTGGCGATCGCTCTTTCCGCAATCAAAGCCCCAACTTTGGCTGAAGCTTCGGAATTTGCAGTAGTGCTGAGGCTCTCACGCACATCTGCTTCGCGGGTCGATGCAGCAACGAGAGTATGCTGTGCTACATCATCAATCACTTGCGCCACAATGTGATTATTAGAGCGGTAAATTGCTAAGCGAGGACGTTCGGGCGTGCCTGACATACCTTTGCGAATTCGCTTGTGGCGGCTTACGGTTGCTTGTCTACGACTGACACTCATATTGTTCGTAACCTATCGATTTTTTGTCGATTCTATATAAAATGAAAATCAAATAAAGAGGTAGAAATAAAATAGGTATATTATTCCTAGTTCTATTTCTTACCAGTCTTACCAGCCTTACGTCTGACGAATTCACCGAGATAGCGGATGCCCTTACCTTTGTATACTTCAGGGGGACGTACAGCGCGAATTTTAGCGGCTAAGTTGCCAACGATTTCCTTGTCGATACCTTCAACAACAATAAATGTGCCTTGAGGAACCTTCTTTCCCGACGCATCTTCTACGCCTAAGGAAATACCTTCAGGAGGAACGATATCAACGGTATGGCTATAACCAACCGTAAGGACGATATTGCTGCCGTTTAAGTTGGCACGATAACCAACCCCTTGAATTTCGAGCTTGCGCTTAAAGCCAGTGGATACACCTTCGACCATATTGGCAACGAGGGTGCGAAAAAGACCGTGCTGTTGCCTTGCGGGGCGAGACTCGTTAGCGCGATTGACAATTAAGTTGCTCTCTTCTTGCAGGATTTCTACAGTCGGGGGCAACACACGCTTTAGTTCGCCTTTAGGTCCTTTGACGGTTACCTCTTGCCCTACGATGGAGACCGCAACTTTGGGGGGAAGAGGAATGGGACGTTTTCCAATACGAGACATGTCTGTTTTCCGTTGCTTGTGATTTTATTTGCTGAATTAACAGCCTGAATTACCAGATCGAGATTAAATAATCTTCAAGATCTGAATTACCAGATATAGCAAAGGACTTCACCGCCGACTCCCTGTTTACGGGCTTCGCGATCGGTCATGATCCCTTTAGAGGTGGAAATGATCGCAATGCCGATCCCACCTAATACACGGGGTAATTCTTTAGAGTTCGAGTAAACCCGTAAACCAGGTTTGCTCACACGCTTAAGGCGTTTGATAATTGATTGACGATTTTTGCCTTCATACTTGAGGGCGACGACCAAGGCGCGGTCGATACTTTCGCCTGTTTCTTCAAAATCTGCGATAAAACCTTCTTGTTTCATCACTCGGGCAATGCTCAAAGTCATCTTCGTTGCAGGAATTGCAGTGGTCTGATGCTTTGCCAGTGTGGCATTGCGAATGCGGGTAAGCATATCCGAGATGGTGTCGTTGGTAGCCATCCTTATCTCCTAATTCGATCTACTTATGATTCTCTAAAGGGCATACCAACTGCTTTCAGGAGCGCACGTCCTTCTTCGTCCGTGTTGGCAGTGGTAATGATGGAAATATCAAGCCCCCGAATTTGCTCAATACTGTCGTAGCTGATTTCGGGGAAGATAAGTTGCTCGCGGACACCGAGGGTATAGTTACCACGTCCATCAAAGCTCTTGGGGCTAACACCGCGAAAGTCACGAATGCGAGGCAATGAGAAGTTGATCAGACGATCCAAGAAGTTATTCATCTTATCGCGGCGCAAGGTAACCATCATCCCGACGGGCATACCTTGACGCAATTTGAAACCAGCGATCGCTTTTTTCGCTCTGGTGACCACGGGCTTTTGACCTGCGATCGTGGCAATTTCAGTTAAAGATGCTTCTAGGGACTTTGCGTTTTGAGCAGCTTCGCCCAGACCGCGATTGATTACCACCTTCTCAAATTTGGGAACTTGATGAATATTGGTGTACTTGAACTGTTCCATCAATTTGGGAACAGCCTGTTTGGCATAGACTTCGGCGAACGGTGTTAGCATTTTATCTTCCTCGATGATTTTTCCTGGGCTTGGTCAGGTTGTACAGAATTATTTCTTTTCAGTCTTGACGGAATCAACGATTTCGCCAGTCTTTTTCAACATTCTTACTTTCTTGCCATCGTCCGTAAAGGTGTAGCAAGAGCGGCTAGCGGTCTTTTCCTTTTCGGAATACAACAATACTTTGGAACTGTGGATCGGAAATTCACGGGTAATGGTTTGTCCAGACTCGCCATCAGCTTGAGGCTTGACATGCTTAGTCTTGACATTGACACCTTCCACAAGGATGGTGCTGTCCTTAGGGAAAACCTGTAGCACTTTGGCAACGGTTCCCTTGGAACTTCCTGAAATTACTTGAACTACATCATCTTTTTTGACATGCATCTTAAAAGACTTGCGATTGCCACGATAGGCAGTCTTGGGCTTGAATGACATTACAGTACCTCTGGCGCTAGGGAGATAATTTTGGTGAAGTTTTTATCCCGTAACTCACGCGCAACTGGACCAAATACGCGGGTTCCTTTGGGGTTGCCGTCTTGGTTAATGATCACCGCCGCGTTGTCATCAAAGCGGATTCTCATCCCACTTTCGCGGTTGATGGATGCCTTAGTGCGAACGATCACGGCGCGGACAACATCAGATTTCTTGACTGGCATATTGGGCGCAGCATCCTTGACCGTGGCGATAATGACATCACCAACTCCGCCAAAGGCACGGTTACCGCCAGCCAAAACGCGGATACATAGTAGCTTTTTAGCTCCACTATTATCGGCGACATTTAAATAAGACTCTTGTTGAATCATGGCTTATGCTTCCGAGCTAGATGAGAGAATCTCTACAACTTCCCATCGCTTTGTACGGCTGAGGGGACGGGTTTCCCGAATTTTGACGCGATCGCCTTCACGGGTTTTATCTTCTTCGTCGTGGGCTTTGAACTTAGTCGTTTTGACCACGATTTTTCCATATTTGGGGTGAGAGGAACGGTTTTCTACCGCTACAACCACCGTTTTTTGCATTTTATCGCTGACGACAACGCCAACTTTTTCTTTAACTGCCATTGCTAACTCCTATGTCTTTACTTTTCGGTTCTTTAAAATAAATTTTCTAAATCGACTAAGCTCTGGACTGGCGTTCGCGTTCGACAGTCATCAGTTGCGACAGACGATGCTTCGCATGTTTGAACTGATGCGGTTGGACGGGCTGTCTAGTTGCCTGCTTGAAGCGCAGATCGAATAGCTCTTTCTTGACAGACAAGACTTGAGCTTGCAACTCTTCATCAGATAGCTCTCTAGTTTCTTGGACTTTAGGGAGTGCCATATCTTTTACTCCTTCTCACGGATAACGAATCTGGTTTTGATTGGCATCTTGGCTGCGGCAAGACGAATTGCTTCTCTTGCGGTCTCTTCACTTACACCAGCCACTTCAAACATGATGCGACCGGGCTTAACTACCGATACCCAAAATTCTGGAGCACCTTTACCTGAACCCATGCGGGTTTCAGCGGGACGCATCGTTACGGGCTTGTCTGGGAAAATACGGATCCAAATCTTGCCACCGCGACGGATGTAGCGGTTCATAGCACGACGGGCAGCTTCGATTTGACGAGATGTAATCCAAGAAGGCTCTAGAGCCTGCATGGCGTAATCTCCAAAATTGATTTCAGCGCCTCTGGTAGCGGGACCCGCCATCCGACCGCGTTGCTGCTTGCGAAATTTTGTACGTTTGGGACTTAACATGGTTCAAAACTCAAGGGTGACAGAATTTATCCTTCAGCGCTGGAACGATCCTCAAATTGAGGGCGACGTTGCTGGCGACGACGGGGTTGAGCGGCAGGAGCGGGGGCTTCTTCGCCTTGAATGATTTCGCCTTTAAAGATCCAGACCTTGATGCCAATCACACCATAAATAGTTCTGGAGGTCTTATAGCTATAGTCAATATCGGCACGCAATGTATGCAGAGGAACGCGACCTTCACGAACCCACTCAGTTCTCGCAATTTCAGCACCGTTGAGACGACCACTGATTTGCACCTTGATACCTTCGATGCCTGCACGTTGAGCCCTTTGGATGGCTTGACGTACGACGCGACGGAAGGAAACGCGACGTTCGATTTGTTGGGCGATGTATTCAGCAATGAGAGGGGCTTCCGCATCGACTCTGGTTACTTCGGTAACGTTAATCCGAACTTGGCTAGTGCCAGTCTTTTTAAGGGAACCGTCCAGCTCGAGATGCTTAACTAGTCCGACGCGCAATTGCTCGATCCCAGCGCCACCACGACCGACGACAACTCCAGGTCTGGCAGTACGAATTTCGAGATCGACTTGATCGGCTTTGCGATCAATCAAGATGTCAGCGATACCTGCATTACTGAGGGTTTTTTCAATAAACTTACGAATTTTGCTGTCTTCCTCAGCCAAAATACCGTAGCGATTGACATCAGCGTACCAACGAGAAAGGTGGGACTTGGTGATGCCGAGGCGTAACCCTGTTGGGTGAATCTTCTGACCCATACCTATTCTTCCTCCGATGGTTTGACGGTGATCGTAATGTGGCACGTTGGCTTACGAATTTGGTAAGCGCGACCTTGAGCGCGGGGACGGAAGCGCTTGAGGCTAGGTCCCATATCGGCAAAGGCTTGGTTAACTACTAGGGATGCGGGATCGAGTCCTGCATTATGTTCTGCATTTGCTACTGCCGAACGCAATACTTTTGTGATTGGTTCGCAGGAGCGGTAGGGCATGAACTCAAGAATCATCAATGCTTCGCGGTAGCTACGACCACGGATTTGGTCGAGTACTCGACGCACCTTGTGGGGTGACATGCGAATATATTTGGCTACGGCAGGGATTTCGTTTTGGGCGAGGATCATTTTTAACTACCTGTCTACCTATCTCTTGGCCTTTTTATCGCTCTTGGCATGACCGCGGAAGGTGCGAGTAGGGGCAAACTCTCCGAGTTTGTGTCCTACCATTTGCTCCGTGACATATACAGGAACGTGCTGTTTTCCGTTGTGACAAGCAATTGTATGCCCGATCATTTGAGGAAGAATGGTGGAAGCGCGAGACCATGTTTTGACAACTTGCTTTTCACCCTTGGCGTTAAGCTTTTCAATTTTGGTCAGTAAGTGATCGGCAACAAAGGGACCTTTTTTTAGCGATCGCGTCATAATTTGTACTCTCTGTAAAAACTTTGAATATATATTTTCCCGCTACGCGGGAAAATATATGATTAGGCGTTACGTCCGCCCTTACCGCGCTTCGAGGACTTGCGGCGGCGACGAACGATCAAGGCATCGCTGAGCTTTTTCTTCTTGCGAGTCTTATAACCCAAGGTTGGTTTACCCCAAGGAGTAACTGGGCCACTGCGTCCAATGGGGGCGCAACCTTCTCCACCACCGTGGGGGTGATCGACGGGGTTCATGACCATACCACGAACTTTAGGACGACGGTTCAACCAGCGGCTGCGTCCTGCCTTACCAAGGCTGACGTTGCTGTGATCGAGGTTTCCTACCTGTCCGATGGTGGCAAAGCATTCTTTCCGAATCATGCGAACTTCGCTAGAAGGAAGCTTGAGAGTAACAAAATCACCCTCTTTAGCAGCGATCTGAGCGCCAGCGCCAGCCGAGCGTACGATTTGACCGCCCTTGCCAGGAGTCATTTCCACGTTATGCACGATCGTACCTAGAGGAATATTCACCAAGGGCATCGCATTGCCAATTTCAAAAGGCACATTGCTAGTGCCAGCTTGAATCTTGTTGCCAACGGCAATGCCTTTAGGAGCGAGGATATAACGCTTTTCGCCATCTTCGTATTGCAAAAGAGCAATCCGAGCGGTGCGGTTGGGATCGTACTCGATCGCAATTACTTCGGCGACGATATCGCGCTTGTTTCGCTTGAAATCGATGATCCGATAGAGACGTTTGTGCCCACCGCCACGTCTGCGGCTAGTGATTACACCACGGTTGTTACGCCCTCTTTTGCGATGGACGTGGGTGGTTAAAGACTTTTCGGGTTCTGATTTAGTGATTTCCGCAAAGTCCGAGACAACGGTCTGTCTGGTACTAGCGGTATAAGGTTTATATGCACGAACGCCCATAATTGTCTGATGTTGTTAAAGAACAGTTCTCTGGTTTGGTTTTCCGCGATCGCAATTGCCAATGGCAATTGTGATGGGGAGGTTACACATCTGGGAACAAATTGATTTTGCTGCCTTCCGCGAGAGTAACGATCGCTCTTTTGATTTGAGCGCGTTTGCCTGCGAATTTACCAATACGACGCGCCGATGCGGGTGGGTTATGGGTATTTACTTTCTTGACCGTAACCGAGAAAAGGCTCTCGATCGCCGCTTTAATTTCAGGCTTGGTGGCATCTTGGAAAACATCAAAGGTATATTTGTTGTTTTCTAATTGTCGAGTTGCCTTTTCGTTGAGCAGAGGGCGACGAATGATATCGGGCAAACGACGGGGATCGAATTCGGTAGGGATCTTAGCCATGGTGTTTCTTTCTTCTACTTAGATTCCGTTATTCTGCGTCTTCGACCGTTGTGACGATCTCGGTTGCCAACTTTGCATCGCCACCATACACTTCATGAATCTTGGCGATCGCTGAGCGAGTTGCCACAATCTTTTCAGAGTTAAGAATGTCGAACATATTGAGCTGATCGGCGGCAATAAGCTGCAAGTTTTGAATATTACGCGCAGATAAAATAATATTTTCTTCTTTGCGATCGGTAATGATCAGGGTCTTTCGACCTACATTCACGCCCCAACGCTCAAGAGCCTGACACAATTCCTTGGTCTTAGGTTGAGCTAGATTTACGGCAAAATCTTCAACAATGATCAAATCAGCGGAACGACCGATGAAGGCAGTACGCAAAGCGAGACGGCGCTCTTTGCGATTCATCTTCGTTTCGTAATCTCTGGGCTTAGGGCCAAAAATAGCACCACCACCACGGGTGAGTGGGGATCTGGTCGAACCCGCACGGGCGCGACCCGTTCCCTTTTGTCTAAAAGGCTTGCGGCCACCACCACGGACTTCAGCGCGAGTCTTGCTGCTGGCTGTGCCTTGACGGGCATTTGCTAACTGTCTGACGAGGGCGCGGTGAACTAAACCCTTTGCACTTGCTTCTTTAGCAACACGCAAATCAAGGCTTATTTCGCCAACTTCATTCCCTGTCCAATCTATTACTGTAGGCATAACTTAAATTCTCTCGATCTCACGAACAAACTACTTAGCCTTGCCGATAATTACGGTAGGAATAACGTTAAGCAACGCTCCAGCTTTACCAGGAACTGCTCCTTTAATTAGCAGCACATTGTTCGCTGCATCGACTTTGACTATAGTTAGCTTCTTCACGGTGATTTGCTTACCGCCAAGACGACCAGCCATGCGCTTACCAGGATATACACGTCCTGGGGTAGTACCAGCTCCAGTCGAACCAGGCTGTCTGTGGTTTTTAGAACCGTGAGCCATCGGACCGCGACCAAAGTTGTGGCGCTTTTGATAACCAGCGAAACCTTTACCAATGCTAGTTCCAATCACATCAACGATGTCGCCATCCTTGAATTGACTTACATCTAGAGTCTGACCGATTGTGAAATCGCTAACGTTTTCGAGGCGATATTCACGTAGATGCTTTACAGGTTCTGCACCTGATGTTTTCAAATGTCCTAGTTCTGGCTTACTGAGAAGCTTTTCACGAGTTTTGCCGTATCCAACTTGAATGGCTTTGTAGCCTTCTTTGGTTTCGGTCTTTACCTGTGTGATAGTCACAGGACCTGCATGAACAACGGTTACAGGAACAGCGTTGCCATCCGAATCGAATACTTGGGTCATCCCAAGTTTTGTGCCGAGAATACCGACAGTCATTAAAATTAGCTCCGCTTGCTTGACTTTCAAATTTTCGCGCAGATATTTCCGCCGATTTTTGACAGGCTCAAAAGAGATCGGTTTCGATCTTAGTAAGAAGTATTGGTTTTGAAGGCTGTTTAACGGACTTCGAGACGACTTACAGAAGATGTCTAGTCAAACTACCAGACGTGAGAAACACAATCTCTTGGGTTGGTTGTTATATTGAGTGAAAACTTTTAAACGTAATTTCTAAATGTATTTCATCTCGCCATACCAATACATGACTCAGACTTAAGTAAACTAAGGCTTGCTTGCTTGGCTTGCTTGTTTCACTCAGTTTCTGTTTTTAGTCACGATTAACAATCATAACTTGACATTAGATGTTTTGTCTAGGGGCTTTGCAAAAAAAGTCCCAAAATTTGTTTTATAACTATTTCAAAGCCCCAAATAGAGTTCGGCGCTTAGCGCCGAACTCTATTTGGGGCTTTGAAATTTGAGTAGCAGTCGCCATAGGGTAATCCCACCCAGCCAAGATAGGACGATCGCTAAGGGGAGATATATAATTCCACCTACTATTTCCAGAGGGGCAATTGCCCGTAATACCCAAACATGAATTAGATAGGTCGTAAAACTCGCCTTAGAAAATATTTGAATCTGGGCTTTTATCTTCTGGGCTTTTATCTGTGGTTGGAGCGATCGCCATAGTTGAGGAATAGGATTAAAAATAGGCTTGAAAATAGGCGAAATTGCGAACGTAGGGGATTTAATTTCCCAATTTCGCCAAGAGATCGACCAAAGTAAAAAGGTCAAAGTCAAAAGCACTACAGTTGGACGGGTGTAATGTCCAACCGCCTCGGCGGAATTCTTGAGTATGGCGCTGCCATAAAATTCGCTTAACTCAATAACGGTAGCGATCGCGAATAGATATCCCCATCTGGGCGATCGCCATGCGGATACGGTTTCATTTGTCCAGCCTCGATCCTTTGCCAACCAAATTCCCAATTGAAAATAGGGTAACCAGTAGATGACATGGTTGCCATCGGGGAGGAGGTTGGTGAGAGATGGTAGCCATCCAAAGGTTGCCGATAGCCATCGCAAACTAAATAGAGCGAAAGTAATGAATAACAGGGCGACGAGTTTATGAGGGGAAAAGCTAAGGCGGCGCAGGAATGGATAGGCTACATAGCATTGAAAAATAATTCCTAAAAAATAAAGATGATAATCGCCCATTCCTGAGGCAAGAGCCTGCCCAATCTGCTGTCCGCGATCTAGCCAATTGCCTGCAAGAAACTGCGATCGACCAACAGTATTTAACAGAGTAAATAAAACGTAAGGGGGCACGATCCGCCAGAGTCGGCGTTGGATAAAAATCGATAACTCAAAAGGGCGCTTTTCTTCCGATTTGGCTAGGGCGAAGCCCGACAAAATTACAAATATCGGTACGGTAAAGCGTCCGACTTGGTTGACGGCAGTATCAATGAAGATTTCGGGATCGAGGTGGTTTGTGCCATGTACGCCAAACCACCAAGGATGGGAGGCATGAATGCCAATGACAATAGTTGTGGCGATCGCTCTAAGCAGATCGGAGAGTTCCCAAGTCATGCAATATTCCGATTAGCTTCACTCTAAAGTAGCTGGTCATAAATAAACCCCCAAAAAACTGTAGCGCACGCTGCGCATGCGCTACAGTTTTTTGGGGGTTTATTTGGGTTTTTATATTTAATTGCGCCTAGCTACTTATACCAATTCACGAAAGTGTGACAACACTTTTGTGAATTAAAAACCAAACCCCGTAAAGGTTTGCAAAGCTCAAAATGGCGTAGCCATTTTGAGCTTTGGCATTAAGGATTACAATAGGAGCAGTACATAGGATCGGCTAGTTGAATTCCATGGGGAAATAATACTTCGTGCTCAAAATGACAGCGATCGCATTGATATCGATGCGATCGTATTGATGGAGTGGGCAATCCACAAATTTCGCAAGGGAGACCTTTAATACTTTCAACGATATCAAAATTTACGAAATGACAATTGGGGCAAAGCTGCTGCAACTTACGGACGAGATTCTTGGTTGCATGGGTAATATTGTCCATGCGTGTGGGATTATAAAGCGCGCGCATATCCGTTTCTATATGGATTTGGGGCGATTGGTTGAGGAGTTCGCGCGTTGCCTCCATCAACATATTCTCGGAGTTAATTCCTTTATAGATAGAGTCCTTGGGGGAAGTCTGAGCGTCTGGCATCAGGACGACCGCATGATCGGGAAAGCCAATTTGGATGGCAAATTGATGGGCTTGCGTGTAACTTGAGACGACTTGATGGCGGAAGTTGGTATTCGTGGAGAGATATTCTCCATAGACGGTGAAGTTATATCGACGATCCAGCATTAAGACGATTTCCCGATTATAGGGCACTCCTAAAATTGGATGCGGAAAAAAGCTCCCTTCACTGGCGATCGCAAGATCGGTTTCAACTAAATCTAAGGCTCTCTGGGCTTTAAGTTTAGCGGTTTCGATCTGATTGGCTGGGCGATCAATATCACGGGTAAATGTACCGAATAAATCGCTATTAAATTCTAGAGGAACGATCGAGTTAATTCCTAAGGCTGTTTGCAAGATGGGAGCGATCGCCATTTCCTTTCGATGCATCGTGGCAATCACCGCTAGACGTTCGCGAAATTCTATTCGGTTATTTTGTTTGTTCTGGTTATTCTCATTCCCCCTCTCCATTGGAGAGGGGGAATGGTTAGAGAAATTACTCATCGTGGGCAAAGCGGTTATACAGGAAGTCAAGGGCGGTATTTCTGAGGTCGTAGTATAGAGGATCTTCCATGATTTGGGCGCGATCGCGGGGACGGGGAAAAGGAATTCTCATGATTTCACCAATATTAGCTGCGGGTCCATTGGTCATCATTACTAGGCGATCGGCAAGGAATAGCGCCTCATCAATATCGTGGGTAATCATCAATACGGTGCAGCGATGTTCTGTCCAGATTTGGAGCAGTTCTTCCTGAAGTTCCTCTTTGGTGATAGCATCCAAGGCTCCAAAGGGTTCGTCAAGAATCAGAACTTCGGGACGGATGGCTAGGGCGCGGGCGATCGATACCCGTTGTTTCATCCCTCCTGAAATCTGGGTTGGCTTCTTGTCTGCGGCTTCGCTCAAACCTACCATTGCGAGGTGGTGGCGAACGATATCATTTTTTTCACTTTTAGATAAGCTGGGATAAACTGAGTCAACGGCTAGATGAACGTTTTCGTAGACTGTCAGCCAAGGTAAGAGGGCATAGCCTTGAAATACCACCATGCGATCGGGACCTGGTTTCGTAATCAGTTTCCCGTTGACTTTAACTTCGCCAATGGAGGGCTTAGAGAAGCCACCAACCATATTTAAAAGGGTGGACTTACCGCAACCAGAGTGACCAATTAAGCAAATAAATTCTCCTTCAGCGATCGCCAGATTTACATCTTTGAGGACGACATATTCCCCTTGCGGTGTGGGATAAATTTTCGAGACCTTCTCGATCCGCAGGAAAGCTTCTTGAGGTGGTAAGGTCTCGATCGAACTATTGTATGCAATGGTTGTTTGGGTCATTTTCTTGAGTAATTTTCTGGAGGTTTTTGGGGAGGGTTTTCTTGAGTAATTTTCTGGAATATATGGAGATGATGGGATAAAAAACTAAGCAATCAATCGCGCCGACTCCATGGCAATTTCCGCCATGGTGATATTGCGCTTAATCTCAAGATGATTGAGATAGGCGATCGGATCTTCAGCATTAAAGGGAACCTCATCGAATAGCTGAATGGCATTACGACTATAGGTAATATCGCTCAGTCCGAGCTCGCGAGCTGCGGTGCTAAATACTCCGACTCGACAGGTTTTTTCTAAAACTTCGACCCAGTTACGGGGAAAGGGAACATCGCCCCAACGCGCCATTTGGGTAATATGCCAGAGATGCTCAGAACGGCTGGGACGATTGACTCCAGCACCATAGAATTGATGGTGAGCGGGTTCGCGCATGGGCGAATCGATCGCACAGGTAACATCATGCGGATTTCCCAAATGGATATAATTAACATTAGTGCTGACGTAGTCGCGACGAGCCAAAATTAGGCGAATCTCTTCGGCATTATCGGGATTGGCACAGTACATACAAGCTTCTAGAAGAGCCTTTACTAGAGCAATATGAGTATTTGGATAGGCATTTGCCCAATCTTCGCGTACACCTAAAACCTTGCCAGGATGACCGTTCCAGATTTCTAGATCGGTGGCAACGGTAAAGCCGATATTCTCCATTGCCGCTCGGAAATTCCAAGGCTCACCCACACAAAATCCGTCAATGCTGCCTGCTTTGAGGTCAACGACCATTTGGGCAGGTGGAATGGTTTTGAGTTGGACATCGACATCGGGATCGATTCCACCTGAAGCGAGCCAATATCGTAGTAGAAGATTATGCATTGAAGAAGGATGTACTACGCCCATCCGATGCTGACTATCGCGAGTATTCTGAAGTAGGTTTTTAAAATCAGCGAGGGTATTGATGCCGCGATCGTAAAAACGGCGATCAAGGGTAATGGCGTTACCATTGCGGGTCATCGTGAGTGCGGTCACAATTGGCTTACAATTCCCATTGCCGCCTAAGGTCATCCACATCGGTAAGCCTGAGGGCATTTGGGCAGCATCGAGATAACCACCTGCAATACCATCTACAATGCCGCGCCAGCTGGTTTCCCTGATCAGGGAAACTTCATCTAATCCTTGTTTTTGAAAAAATCCTTTCTCCTTTGCTACGGCGATCGGCGCACAGGCGGTTAAAGGAACAAAGCCGATTTCTAGATTAACTTTTTCGAGTCCATGCCTTGCGACAGTTGCAACTTTTCGTGCATTCAGTTTTTTAACGCGCTTTTGTTGGTTTAAGAAGTAGATGATTTCACTCCGAAGGCTATAGTAGCTGGGATGATTTACCGCTTCCATCCGTTGACGGGGACGGGGAATATCCACTTCTAAAATGCCGCCGATTTTCGAGGCAGGTCCATTGGTGAGCATGACAATGCGATCGCTTAGTAATACTGCCTCATCGACATCATGGGTAACCATTACCGCCGTAATTCGATCTTCGTTGCAGATCTGCATTAATTTCTCTTGCAAATTGCCCCTTGTCAGTGCATCCAAGGCTCCGAAAGGCTCGTCAAGCAATAGTAGCTTCGGGCGAACGGCAAGGGCACGGGCGATCGCTACGCGTTGGCGCATTCCTCCCGATAGCTGAGTAGGCGGCTTATCGATCGCATGGGACAGTCCCACCATCTTGACATAATGTTCGATCAGCTCATGGCGCTCTCTCTTGGAAAGATGGGAAAGTACCTCATCTACTGCTAAGGCTACATTTTCACGTACCGATAGCCAAGGTAGGAGCGAATAGTTTTGAAATACCACCATGCGATCGGGACCTGGACGCGATACCCGTTCATCTTCGAGCATTACAATTCCACCCGTAGGTAAATCCAGCCCTGCGATCATATTTAGCAATGTGGATTTACCGCAACCAGAGTGACCGATGAGAGAAATAAATTCTCCCTTTTCTATATTCAAATCTATTCCCTTAAGGGCAATATATTCTTTACCACCACCTAGGGGGAAAACTTTCTCAACCCGATCAACTGCTACAAAATTACTCATTTTAAAATCTCCTTTCAATTATTAATCAATCCTTGTCCCCATCCACTGAAGTGAGCCAATACTTCGATGAATTGAAAACAAACTCAGTGAGGTTTTGCGATTCCAAAAATGGCAACGCCATTTTTGGAATTAGTATTATTTGGTATTACCCTAGTTAATCAAGTGCCATTCGGAATATGGGATTACGGCACTTAATTCTTGACTTGTATAGCTCGACTTGTATAGCTCGGCTTGTATGGATGAAAATGAAAGTGGAAATGAAACAGGAATAGCAAGTTTCTTTCTCCTTTCTATTTTTGTTCTTCAGGGAGGATTAAGGTCTGCACCCAAGCCACTGCTCGATCGAGAATTAGACCAACAGCGCCGATATACACTAGAGCGAGAATAACTTCACCGACTTTGTCATTAGTGTAGGAATTCCAAATAAAGAAGCCGATGCCAACGATGCCTGACATGATGATCTCTGCGGCGATAATGGCGAGCCATGCCAAACCGATGGAGATTCGTAAACCTGTGAAGATGTAGGGAAGAGCAGAAGGAATCAGAATCTTAAAGAAATATTTTTGGCGTGAGAGTTGCAAAACTCGCGAGACGTTGCGATAGTCTTGGGGTATCTGCTTAACGCCCACGGCAGTGTTTAACAAGATCGGCCAAACTGCGGTGATGAAGATTACAAACAAGGCGGCTGGTTCATTTTGACGGAGTGCAGCTAAGGCGATTGGAACCCACGCAAGAGGTGGTACTGTTCGCAAAAATTGGAAGAGCGGATCGAGGGCTTTATCAATAACTGGTGTAGTACCAACTAAAATACCCATACCGATACCTACGATTGCTGCTAGGGAGTAACCTTTAGCTACGCGCTCAAAGCTGGCGAGAGTCTGCCAGAATAATCCTTTGTCTGTACCACCGCGATCGAAGAATGGATAAAGTAATAAGTCACGAGTAGACTTTTCTGAAAGAATATTAATCGGGCCTGGTAACTTAATCAAACCAATACTAGAAAAAAGTTGCCAAACGGTTAAAAATCCTAGGATGCCAATAAATGGAAGCGCCCAATTTTGAGCATTTTTTTCCCAAAACTTATTTAGCGATCGCTTTAAGCTATCATTACGATTTCCAATACTTGCTGCCATAATTTTTACTCCTAGAGACTTAATTGAGATTTAATTAAATTCGATTTTTTAGAAAGGAGATAATAGCTATTGCTTATTAGCTCTTCTAGCTATTAATTGAATTAATTGATTGGATAAGCATAAAAAACTAAAAGCCTGCACTGCCGTCTGCTTGGGCAGTACAGGCTTTAGTTTTACGCTTTAACTATGCTGATGTACTTATTGCGGTTTTGATTTTGCCATAGGCAAAATCAAAACTCAAAACCCTTATTAGGATTGTTTTTTATTTTCAAATGAGTACGCACTCATTTGAGAACCGCAATACTAGAATGTGAACGTGGTACGAACTACCCCAACTGTTGCTGTCGGTGCATTATTTAGACCCTCTGGATTGAAGACAAAGAACACCCCAGGGGTAACGCTGATATTCTTGGAAATTTTAAAGTTGTAGTAACCTTCCAACTGATAAGGCGTTGCGGTCGCTCCACTGGGGATTATGGCATTACCTCCAACTGAGTTACGAGCAAGAGGTTGACCAAAAAGAATACCAGCAGTATTGCCCTCTTTAAATACATCGCTGAAATGGAATCCTGTCATCCAACTCGTGAAAGTCGTTGAGGCATTGACGTTCACAAGGTTGGCAAAAATCCAAGCCCCAGATACGTTAAAGGCAACTTTAGGAGCAAGGCGCCATGTAAGTGTTGCACCCACGGAATTAAGCTTGATCGGTGTAAAAAGATTTGGGCTTGCTAAATTAACTGCGCCTATATCTGCCGAAGCTAGACCAGTACCCAAAATGTTGATCTGGTGATAGCTATTAGAATAATTGAGCCCAATATCAACGGTTGAAGAAGGTTTGAGGGTTAGTTGAGCCGCTGCAATGGTACTACCACCAAAGAAACCCGCACCAAGCAAAGTAGTGGAGCTGTTAGCCGCGATCGCGGAGTTTACACTGCCATACAAGGCTCGGAAGTCAACTGTATCGGAAGGTGTCCAAATAAAACCAACAGCCGCAGCCAAACCAGTGCCAGATGTGCCACCTGATACGCGAGTAGCTGCATTTAAACCCTGTCCAAAGCGGGAGATGGCACCTTGACCTTCACTAGCAAAAGGACTAATTGCTGGAAATGCGTCGGAAACTTCTGCATTAGAACCAGCAAACACCGTGAACTTATCAGCTACTGGGAAGATATACAACAGCTTGTAAAGATTTACTGAATTGGCATTGGCAGTATTGGAGTTAGAAGGATTGAAGTTAAGAAACTGGTTCTCAAATCCTAAGCGCACATTACTGGAACTGCCAAGCGGATCGGCATAGCCTAATGGGGCAGCAAGGCTATTTACATTGGTTGCTTGCAGTCCTGTAATTAATAAATCCTTCCCAGTAAAACTCGTTAACAAATTCAGGCGAACCCGATTATTGAAAACAATATTGGTATTAGTTCCACCATTATTAGGATTAGCTCCTGTTGCTCCCGATATAGCAAAAATCGCCTCGCCACTCAGCTTAGTTGTGGTAGAAAATTGCTGAGCTTCCAGCTTTGCCGTTTTAGCATCAAGGGCATCGACACGACCGCGCAAAGTGGCAAGTTCAGCCGCAAATTCTTCTTGGAGTTTTTGTAAGGTGGCAAGATCGGATTTGCTAACCTTGTCTGCAAGTCCTGCGGAGATAATTTCATTGATCTTGTCAAGACAGGCATTTAGTCCAGCCGCAAATTCGTAGCGAGAGGTAGCTTGTTTGCCGCGAAAAGTGCGATCTGGATACCCTGCAATGCAACCATAGCGCTCGACTAGAGATTGCAAAGCCGTAAAAGCCCAATCAGTGGGACGCACATCGGATAGCTGAGAAACAGATGTGACATTCTGAGCCGTTGTTTCTGATGTAACGCCATTGATGTTGTTGCGCTGCATTTCAGCCATCAATTGAGAATTAACGGCATTAGGAGCGTCGCTATTGGCTGATTTAACGGAAGAAGTCGGATTTGTTGAAAGTTCCCGTGCGGTATTGGCAGATTTAGTTTCCGCAAATGAAGCAAGATTGTCTAAAGAGAACAAGCCTAGTAGAAGCAAACCAAGGCTACCCGCATCACGAATCTTGAGCATGAAATATTCCTCACAAATGATTATTAGTTGAATAATTGATTTATTTTCTAGCTTCTTGCTAGATTTTTATTTTTTATTTATGCCTTCTTGATCTTCAAGCTATCTAGGTAGGCTTGAGGATTTTCAGGATCGAACTTGATGCCGTCGAAGAATTCTTCAACACCGCGAGAGGTGCTCGTGGGAATGTCAGCGACAGCAATACCAGCTTCCTTCGCTGCTTCGCGCCAAATATCCTCTCGATTGACCTTTTTAATCCAATCCTTTGCGGTGGCTAAAGAATCCTTTGGTAAGAAGCCCCAACGAACGCTCTCAGTCAAAAACCAGAGATCGTGACTCTGATAGGGATAGGAAACATTTCCTTTGGCATCTTTCCAATAAAGAGGAGCCATGCTCTTATCATCAACAGTGCGTCCATCACCTAAGTCATACTTACCCATCATTGGACCTTCGAGAATCTCGGGAGCAACTCCGAAATAATTTTTGGTGGCAACGATTTGGACTAGTTCTTTGCGATTGTCAAAGTTGTCACACCATTGCTGTGCCTCCATAATTGCTTTGAGCATTGCCTTAGTTGCCTTAGGATACTTGTCCACCCAGTCAGCACGCATAGCAAGATATTCTTCGGGGTGAGCTTTCCAAATTTCGGCGGTGAGGGCAGAGATGAATCCAATCTTCTCTTTGACGATGCGATAGGGCCATGGGTCGCCCGTACTGAAGGCATCCATCGTCCCAGTCTTCATGTTGGCTACGGTTTGAGCCGAAGGAACGGTCAACAATTCAATGTCAGTGTCGGGATCGACTCCACTAGCAGCTAGCCAATAGCGGATCCAAAAATCTTGATTGGCTTTTGGGAAAGTGAAGGCAGCTTTAAATTTACCGCCCTCGGACTTGGTTTTATCAAAGAACTCTTTGGCTTTATCGATTTTCAGGGCTAAACCCTTATCCTTGTGCTTGCCCGCGATCGCAATACCATTGCCCTGGGTATTTAATTGCAAAAGTACATACATGGGAACCTTGAGATTGTCAGTGATAATTCCCTCGGAAATTAAATAGGGCATGGGCATTTGCCACTGACCGCCATCGATACCGCCTGCGGAGGAACCAATTTTGACGTTATCTCTTGCTGCACCCCAGTTGGCTTGTTTGGAGATATCGACATCAGTTAAGCCATATTTTGCAAAAAAGCCCTTTTCTTTTGCAATAATCAATGGTGCTGATTCAACGATAGGTAAATAGCCAAGTTTAACTTTAGTAACTTCAGGAACCTGATCGGCAGCAATATTAATTTTTGCAGCCTGAGTTGAAGTGACTTTTGGGGTGTCTTCGGGAGGATTGCCACATGCTTTGAGGAGGAGCGAACCTAGAACTGTTGTTCCTGCGGTGGCAATAAAGCGCCGTCGTGATAAGTTTTTAAAATTGAAGCCAGACATAGTTTCAAGACTCCTAAATGATAAGAATAGAAAGTGTTTGATTTTTAAAGGTTTTTATGAGGTCATCACAAAACTGGGCTGCGATCGTAATAGGCGAATTGCATATTTACAAAGGGAGATTCGCAGAGCAAATCCCAACTCATTTAGGCGAAAATTTTGGACATCAATGTAAAAATTCTTTGTCAAAAATTTGAATGATTGATTTGTTGCTATTGGTATCTTAGAGTTAAGTCTTGATAGAGTAAAGTCTATTATTTTTATAATAATCATAATATTTAATCTATGATTTTATTGGTCTTGGAGATTCTATTTTGGTAAACGTCCTCTAATACCAATTCACTGAAGTGAGACAACACTTCAGTGAATTA